>USNJ01000052.1 GCA_900556055.1 uncultured Ruminococcus sp. | reverse complement strand
TTCCTTGATGGGGTCAAGGACCTCGGAATTTGAAAGGTTATAGCCCATTACAACAACGCCCACAAGACTTGAAAAGCCATTTGCATCATAGTAAACGGGGGTCACGTAAACATAGCAGAGGGGAACGCCCTCCTCACAGCAGTAGCCCGAAAATTCCTCGTCTGCAAGTGCTCTTGAAACGTCAAAGTTTGAGAGCTTGCAGTTATCCGTTGCCCAGAGCTTGTTTCCCTCGGCATCGGTGAAGTATGCAAAAGTATATTCATCGGTGGTTGAGTTTGAGTACATCTCGGAAAGCTTTCCCGAATAACCGCTCTTTAATGCGCTTGCAACAGCGTTGTTTCTGGAGTTTGTGCCCTTCCAGACCTCAAAAAGGGTCTTGAGATACTCCTGCTTGCTCTCAACCGTGTTTTCGATTACATTAATGCTGATATCGGTGAGAGTGTCGTGAGTCCTGCTGTTATGGCTCGATGACAGCGATATTGATATGATAAGCGTTACAGCAGTGATAATGGCGATTATAGCACCGACTATCAGCGCAACGGCTTTTTCTATTTTAGTCGTTTTAGTCATAATAGTGATATCCTTTCAAGAATAGGGCATAATTACCTTTATTGTGATTATATCATACAAATTTTGTCAAGTCAACGGTAAAAATGCTTGATAAATCCAAAGGAAAATGGGCACAATGCACAGTTATGACATAACTGTTAATATGATGTTTGTTGCATATATAGAAACTGCGGCAGAAGAAAAAACATATCTCCTGCCGCAGCAACATTTTATACTTTATTACAGCTCGACAGGCTCAAATTCAAGTCTGACCTTGGGGAGCTTTTCCATTGTGCAGTAGTAGTTTTCAGCCCAGTCATCGCCCTGAGAGGGATCGTTCTCGCCGCTTGCGGGAGGTGCGAACAGCTTGAGTGTCATATCGCACGCAGATGTGAGGGGCTTCTCAAAGAATGCGCTCATCAGGTCGATAGTCTTTGCTTCTGGGGACTTGTAGAACCACTTGCCGTTCAGCTCGATCATGTAGTTGCCGTCGTCCTCGAAAACAAGCTCGCAGAAGTGAGGATTCTTTTCAAAATGCATCGGGATAGCAAGACCGTCAGCATCTTCAGCACCGCCCCAGCGGAGTGTAACGGGGAGTGTGATCTCCTCGGACTGCTTCATTTCGGGCATGAACCACTCGGAATGGATAATATCCTTGTAAGTCTGCATAAGAGGCTGCTCAATTCCGACCTCGGAGTTGTTGGGATCCTCGATCTCAAGTCCGAGACGGCCTCTGTCACGGAACTGATAGAGGGTGAAGGAGGTGAACCACTCAGCCTTTTCGTTTACGATCATGTCGCAGAATTCCTTGACCATAGCAGCCTGATCGTAAGGACCCGTAACATCTCCGTCAGCATTGAATTCAGCCATGCTCATAGGCTTGCCAACGCCGCCGTTCAGGTATTTGAAGCGCTCATAGCTGCGCTTTGTTTTCTCGAAAGTTTCGCCGACTTTGCTTCTGGAATGAGATGTGCCGCCCTTTAAAGCAACGTCAAAAGGCCAGCCCCAGTGGAGAGCCATGTACTTGTCAACGCTCCACATATCAGCGGAGGTAACAGTTACCTTGAATTCTTCCTCCATCTCCATTTCTTCCTTATTGAGATCCTCGATGCCGCCGATGCACATAAGAGTCTTGACATTGGGGGCGTACTCGTGGATAATATCGGTGAAATGAGCAAAGAAATCAGCAATCTCCTTGTAGGATGCACGCTTTGTAAAGGAGAACCAGTTGCCCGTAGCCTCGTGGTTTATTCTGAGTATCATTCTTCCGAATGTGCTGAGATCCTTTGCGATAGCGATAAGGTGATCGTCGGAAAGGGTAGGGTCGATAGTAAGAGTAAGAGTAACGTCCTGACCGTGTCTGCGGACATCTCTCATGCAGGTGAAAGGCTCGTCATTGAGATTGCCGTTCAGACCGCCCTTGTAGGTGAAATAGTCATCGTAGGGGTAGTCCCACTGGAATGAGATCTCAGCGTCCTTCATTGCCTCGGAAATTCTTGCGGGCCACTCTTTGTCGAGAGGGTAGTAGCAGTACATGAGGGAAATGGAGCGGTGAGGTCTGCCCATTTTGTGGAGAATATAGTCCTGGTTGACATATTCGCCTCTTTCGCTTCCGTCGCCGAGGTCAACGGCGCATTTCGCTTTGCCCATATGCAGCTTGTAGATGTTTTCGTTCATTGTGTTTACCTCCGTGCGAATAGAGTAATCGTTTACAAATCTATATATCAGTTTACAGCATATGAATGTAAATGTCAAGCCCTTTTCTCTAAAATTCACAATAAAATCATAAACAGATATAGACAAACAGCAAGAAATATTGTATAATATAAACAATAAAACAAATACCGAAAGGAGATTTTTATATGAATGAAACCATAAAAACGCTTACGGAACGCAGAAGTGTCCGCTCATACAATGAAAAGCAGGTGCCCGATGAAGTTCTCGACGAGATACTTCTTGCAGGCGAATATGCACCCAGCGGAATGGGTCGTCAGCCCGTTGTAATGGTCGTTGTCAGGGACAGGGAAACTGTCCGACAGCTTTCACGCATGAATGCGGCGATAATGGGCACTGACAAGGATCCGTTCTATGGTGCGGGAACTGTCGTTATCGTATTTGCCGACAGCACCGTTCACACCTATCTCGAGGACGGAACTCTTGTAATGGGAAATCTCCTTAATGCCGCATGCTCAATGGGAGTTTCCTCCTGCTGGATCCACCGTGCAAAGGAATGTTTCATGACCGACGAGGGAAAGGACTTCATGAAAAAATGGGGACTTGACGAAAAATATGTCGGCATAGGCAACTGTATTCTCGGCTACAGCGATGATCCGCAGCCAAAGGCAGCTCCGAGAAAGGCAGGATTTATTATCCGTGACGGCGAGGGCTCGGAGGTCCTTGATGACATTTCCTGAGCTTATACTTTTTGATTTCGGCAATACTCTGATTATGAGGACGATATCAGCAAGCTCTTAGGGTATCGTGAGATATTGCGCCATATAACAAAAAGATCCCCGGAACTGTACTCCCGAGGATCTTGATGAATTCGGCATGAGCCGCAGAAAGCTTCCGAGTTTGAACATCTTCACATAACAAAATGAAGCGAAATGACCGGGATTTTGAAAAAAATGAAATAATTAACGGCTGACAAAAATCGTGAAATGCAGATATTTTCTTTTTCACGGTAAATAATAAATCCGCAGAGTGAAAAATGCTCTGCGGATATTTTTTTATATTTTCTGCACTGTTTTCATGCAGTTGATGATCTCTTCCTCAGTCGGCATTGAGGGGATAGCGCCGTACTTTGTGGAGCAAAGCGCACCGCAGGCATTTGCATAATCAGCCATGTATTCAAGCTCCTCAACGTCGATCTCTTCAAGCTTCTTGCCTGATTTTGCGATCATTGAGAGGAATGCGCCCATAAAGCTGTCGCCCGTGCCGAGGGTGTCTATCGACTCGACCTTGTAGGACGATGAGCGGACTATGCCCTTCTTTGTTGCAATGATGCAGCCCTTTGCACCCTGAGTTACGATGACTGCCTTTATGCCTTTCTGCAGCAGGACAGCTGCGCCTGTCAGCATATTATCGTAATCGGTAACGATCTTCAGCTCCTTTTCCGATACCTTGATGATATCGCAGAGAGGGAGAACGCTTCTCATTATCTTGAAGGCTTCCTCCTTGGAATCCCAGAGATGTTCTCTCCAGTTCGGATCGTAGGAGATTATTTTTCCGTGTTCCTTTGCATATTCGAGTGCGTTGACTGTTGCTGAACGCATAGGTTCTCTTGTAAGTGAAAGTGCGCCGAAGTGAACGATCCTGCACTCATCGAGCTGAGATTTTTTTATTTCATCGAATGTGAGGTTTACGTCAGCGGAATCTGTTCTGTAAAATACGAAATCACGTTCGTTGTCCTCGTCCTTGTTTACGAATGCAAGCGTTGTCTGATGGTCCTTGTCGAGGATAACTCCGCTTGTATCAACCCCGTGTTTTTCAAGCTCGCCTTTCAGGTATTTTCCGAACATATCCTTTCCGAGCTTGCCTATAAAGGCAGAAGATGTTCCGAGTTTTGCTGCCATTACTGCCAGCATTGCGGGTGCTCCGCCCGGATTGCGGTAGAATCTTACGGCTCCGTCCGGAGTTACTTCCTGGGTGAAATCAACCAGCATTTCACCGATAGCAATTATGTCTGCCATTATTCATTACCCCTTTTCAGTTATTCTATTATATTTTACCATAAAACTGCGCAGTTTGAAAGTGTTTATCATGAAAAAGATATAAAAAATAGATTAAATTATAGTATAACATATTTGCGGACAGCTATGTGGAATAAATGTTAAATATCTTTTAATTATTTTGGAGGGAGAACATTGTATAACTATATAAAAAAATTTTTCTCCCTTATCTCGGGAATGCTGCTTGCTGCGTCATTTACATTCAGCGGCGTGAATATACTCTGCTTTTTTGCGCTTATACCGTTTATGCTGCGGATATTTGAGTGCCTTTCATCGGCTGAACTGCGCAGGGAAACGATAGTTTTTTCATACGGATACTATCTGCCGCTCCTCTCATGGCTGTATGGGATATACGACCTTCTGCCGTTCTCCGAAACTGTCGGAGTAATTCTTCTTATTGTCCTTTCGCTGATACTTCCGTTCCTTTTCGGGCTGGTGATGTATGCGGCGACTGCGGCTTTCATAAATGTCCGCCGTTTTTCTTTCGGGGATATTTACCGATATGCGGTGCTGTTTTGCTTCGGGGAATATCTGCTTGAGATATTTCCGCTGTTTTCCTTTCCTTGGGGACGGATAGGCACGATAACCGCTGTGTTCCGTCCGTTCATACAATCGGCATCGCTGTTCGGCGGGCTTTTTCTGAGCTTTCTTGTGATATCCGCAAACGGCGCAGCTGCATATATCATCATGAATATCCGACAGATAAACATAAGCCTGATAAAAAATACAGCAATTATTATATGCATTCTTCTCGGAAATATTTCCTATGGATATATACGCATCGCAAATTACGATGAAGATGACGGAACGCCGATAAATGCCGTGCTTGTCCAGGGAAATTATTCAGGGCGGATAAAGTGGGAAACGCCGCCCGAGGTCATGGCGGACAGATATTTCAGGCTGTCTGAAGCTGCGCTGCAAATGCCTGCGGATATCGTGGTTTACCCGGAAACTGCCGCTGAATGCTGCCTTGGCACGGACGAGTGCGTAACGATACCATTCCGCAAGCTTTCGAGGGACAGGGAAGCAGTCATACTGACAGGCATAAACTGCCGCATTTCGGGAGATACGTTCAACAGTGCTGCTGCTTTTGAGCCTGACGGAACTGTCAGCGAGCCGTATTTCAAGCAGCAGCTTGTCCCGTTCGGCGAATATATCCCGATAATTCCCGAGGGACTTGTCAGCGGATATTCGGGATATGCCGACGGAATGGTGTCATTTCCGATAGAAACTTCTGCGGCGGACATAGGCACGGTCATATGCTATGAATCGGTATATCCGAACATATCCCGAAAGACCGTGAAAAACGGAGCGGAGATACTTGCCGTGATAACAAACGATTCATGGTTCGACAGCACCCGTGCGCTTGACCAGCATCTTGCGCACTCGGTGATGCGTGCCGTGGAGACTGACAGATGGACGCTTCGTGCCGCAAACACCGCTGTGACTGCTGTAATATCGCCGACAGGTGAGATAACCGCATCGGCACCCGAGTATACGGCATGTGCGCTGAGAGCGGGGGCGCAGCTGAAACAGTCACATTCGCTTTATGTTCTGTTCGGAGATATCACGGTTATTCCGGGGATCCGGCTTATTGCCGAGGGACTGTCCAAAAAGAAAAGTGCGCCGTAAAGGAAGGGGAACGGCGCACTTTTCGTATATATGAATAGTGAGGAGATGGTTTATCAAAGAAAAATGCCGATTAATACATTCCTGCTGTTTTTCGTCACCCTCTCAGTGACGTATTTTCGAGCGTTCCTCAAAACAGCGAAACGAACGCTGCGCTTTAATCAGCTTTTTCTTATATTCATATAGTATCATGCTTTCCTTAATCCAACCTTAAAGAGGAGGCATTATATCGCCGTGAAACACACTTTTTTTCTGAGGATATCATGCTTACGGAATAAGGAAGCACCGTTCCTGAGAAAATTATATTGAGATAAGGAGAAGATACATATCCCGCAAAGTAAAATTATCCGAAATGACTGTAACATTTTTTTATCCCCGCCATATAATGCAATATGAAACAACGGACGGCAAGAAAAAATGTCCGGGAGTTTCCCTACATCATTTAAAGGAGAGTTTTATTTATGAATTGTGGTTATGGATTTGGCGGAGGTTCCTGCTGGTGGATCATCATTATCCTTCTTCTCATCTGGGGCTGCGGCAATGGCTGCGGTAATGGCTGTGGCAATGGCTGCGGCAACGGCTGCGGCAATGACAGCTGTGGCTGCGGCGGCTGCGGATGCTGATCTGACCGTCCGAACGTCCTTGCGGCACCGATAATGCATCGGTGCTGAACATTCCATAGTAAATGCCGCTGTCGGGCTTTCCGGCGGCGGCATTTTACGTCTTGTTTTGGAAATGTCCATCGAATTATGTGTATTTATATGAACTGACAAATAATTCATATTTATTGTGCAATAATATCTATGCTTATAAAAAAGATGTATGAAAGGAACGGCGAATATGTATAATCATGACAGGCTGACTGCAAAAGCTAATCTTATACTCAATAAATCTTTTTTACAGTCGGGCAGACTGGGACACACTTATGTCGGAAGTGAGCATATGCTTCTGGCTATGCTGGCTGAACAGGGTACTGCCGCTTACGGCATTCTCAGAACATGTGGCATAAGAGAGGATAAGGTAAGGCGCAGGATAGTGGATATAATCGGTGTGGGTGATATAACTGCGCCCGATGAATCCGACCTGACGCCGATAATGAAATCGATAATCGAATCAGCGGTCAAGCTTGCTGTTTCCGCAGGGGCAAAGCAGGCAGGCACGGAGCATCTTCTGCTTGCTGCATCTATGAAAGAAAACTGTTCGCTTTCGGTCATGATCGCTGAAACGGGCGGAAGCATATCCAAGATACGTGAGGCGTGCAAGGGCGTTGATGTTTCGGGGACGAGAATATACGAGCCTATCCCAAGGTCGATGGCACTGTCCAAATACACTAGAGATCTCACGCTGTGTGCATCGGAAGGGCTGATCGACCCGGTTTTCTGCCGTGACAATGAGATCGAGCGTGCGCTTCAGATATTATCGCGCAGGACGAAGAACAATCCATGCCTGATAGGTGAGGCGGGTGTGGGAAAGACCGCTGTTGCCGAGGGGATAGCAATGATGATCGCAGAGGAAAAAGCTCCGCCTGCTCTGCGTGACAAGCGTATACTGTCCCTTGACCTTACTGCAATGCTTTCGGGTGCGAAATACAGAGGGGACTTTGAGGACAGGATACGCCAGTGCATTGAGGAAGTCATTTCTGACGGGAACATAATTCTTTTCATCGACGAGCTTCACACGATAGTTGGAGCAGGAGCGGCAGAGGGTGCGATAGATGCTGCAAATATCCTGAAGCCTGCGCTTGCGAGGGGAAATGTTCAGGTGATAGGCGCAACCACGCTTGACGAATACCGCCGATACATTGAGAAGGATGCCGCTCTTGAACGCCGTTTCCAGCAGGTGATGATAAACGAGCCGTCGGAAGATGATACGCTGAGGATATTAATGGGACTTCGCAGCAGGTACGAGGATTTCCATTGTGTGAAATATGATGACAGTGCGCTCAGTGCAGCCGTCACGCTTTCAAAAATGTATATCAATGACAGATTCCTGCCCGATAAGGCGATAGATCTGATAGATGAAGCTGCGTCAAGGGAGCGTCTGAAAGCGGCAAAAGAGCCGTCAACGCTTGGCGAATTATCCGATGAGCTGGCTAAAATGCTTGGCAAAACGCCGTCAAAGCGCAGTAAATCTTCGGCTGCTCCGAGCTGGTTCAGCGACAGCGAAAGAAAAAAGCTGCCTGTTACAGCGGAAAATATTGCGGAGATCGTGTCCCAGCGGACGGGGATACCATTGGGTCAGCTTGCTATGGAGGAGTCGGAACGCCTGTTATCTCTTGAAGATAAGCTGTGTGAGCGTGTCAAAGGTCAGGACGATGCGGTGAAGGCTGTTGCTGCGGCGGTAAGGCGGAGCAGAGTAGGTCTGCGTGATCCGAACCGTCCGATAGGCACATTTATTTTTGCGGGACCCACAGGTGTCGGAAAGACCGAGCTTGCAAAATCTCTTGCTGAATGTCTTTACAACAGCGGAAACGCTCTTATCCGCATGGATATGTCGGAATATATGGAAAAGCACAGTGTTTCACGTCTTATAGGAGCGCCTCCGGGATATGTTGGATTTGACGATGGCGGACAGCTTACCGAAAAAATACGCCGCCGGCCGTATTCCGTTGTATTGTTCGATGAGATAGAAAAGGCGCATCCCGATGTGATGAATATCCTTCTTCAGATACTTGAGGACGGCATACTGACAGACGGTCACGGAAGAAGGGTGAGCTTCCGAAGTGCAGTCATAGTCATGACATCGAACATCGGCGCAGATAAGCTTGCAAACCGTCCGAAGCTCGGATTTATGGGCGAGAGCAATGACAGGGCAGGAATGTCCGCAGTTAAGGATGAGCTGAAAAAGATGCTGCGTCCCGAACTGCTGGGCAGGGTAGATGAGATAGCTGTGTTTCGTCCGCTGTCGTCTGACGATATGCGAAAGATAGCGGAAAAGATGCTTTTTGAGCTGAAGGAAAGGGCGCAGAAGCTGGAAATATCACTCGAATTCACTCCCGAAGCAATAACAAGGCTTTGCGGCGGTGAAGGCAGCACGGGCGCACGAAGGCTCAGGGCTGCGGTATCTGCGGAAGCGGAAAATCTGCTGACATCGGGAATACTGAACGGCACCGTCAAGCATGGCGATACTGCGGTGATCGACAGCGGAGATAACGGTCTGATAATACGCTGCCTTGCATCAAAATGATCTGTATAAAAAAGCTGTCGGCATATATTGCCGGCAGCTTTTTGATATTCCTTAATTATATGATATCACATATAAAATATACATTACACATTTCTGATAAATGTGATATAATATATATAAAGGTTACAGGTAAATGTTGAATGATTTATACATACTGCACAAATTTATCTGGACTTTTTGTTGATCGTCCATAAACGGTTAACATTTGTGATCCATGCTTTTTTCTTTCATTTTTTATTTCTCTTTCTTTCCTTTTACAAAAAGTCTGTCCGAGAGGGCAGATTTTTTGTTTTATATGGATTTTTATTATAACAAAATAAGCCGCCGCTCAGTCTCAGTTAAGAGATCGAACGGCGGCCGTTATTTTTTATGAGAAATCATGTCAGAATGTATCAGCCCTGGTTCTTCATGATGATCAGAGCATAGATACCGGAAGTGTCAACATTGAATGTAACATATCCGTTGCTGTCGATAGTAGCATAGTCAGTTCTGATGAGGTAGTGGTTCTCGGGATCAAATCTGAAGATCTTAGCAACCTTGCCTGCAGTGCTCTGCTTGAACTTAACAGTCATTCTGCCTGTGAAGCCAAAGGACTTGATCTGGCTGTCGCCAATAGTAACTTCAGCATAGCTCTCAGCGAGTGAATCAGCAGCCTTTTTCAGACCTGCAGGGATATCTGTTGTATTGTACTGGATCTTGATGTTAGTTGTGTCAGCGACAGAGGAAGTAACGCTGTTTCCACTGATCTCCCATATAGAACCGTTGGGCATAACAAGCTGAACCTTTTTATTTGTGCCTGCAAAGCTGTTAAGGAATGCCTTTGTGACATTGTATGTCTTGTTCATGGAGATCTTTGTTGTGGATCCCGAGGAAGCATTCTTCATAGTTCTTATAAGTGCAGACCAGCCCTTAGTCTTTGTGTTGTTGTAGAGGTAAGGATCATCGGAAGAAACCGTGCCGGAGTTATCGTAATCATCAACAGTCTGAGCTCCGCTCTTGGGGAAGTATCTGTCGTTATCCTTTACGCAGTCTGTGATGTAGTAATACTTTCCGTTTACCATAACGATATCGTTGGAGTAAACGATGTAGCTTGTGTAATTGTTGCTGTATCCCTTAGCACCTGTCTTGGGGGAATATCTCTTATATGTAGTATCGTAAGAGCAGTCTGTTTTGTTGTAGTACTTGCCGTTGATGTAAACCATGTATTCATATTCCTTGTAATCGGAATAGTAGCTGTCTACGTTGGAAGCACCTGTCTTGGGATAGTACTTATCGTTATCCGTATTGCAGTCGGAGATGCGGTAGTAATGACCGTTTACATAGATAACGTTAGCATCAACGACCTTATAATCGGGATAATAATTGACGTAGCCCTTTGCGCTTGTATACGGAACATATTTACCTGTGTTATCCTTATAGCAGTCAGAGAGGAAGTAATAGTATCCGTTGATGAGAACCATTTTCTCATATACCTTGTAGGTAGTGCTGCTGTTGATCTCAGACTTAGGATAGTATCTGTCACCGTCCTGAACGCAGTCGGATTTGCTGTAATACTTGCCGTTTACATATACCTGATTGCCATAGTCAGCATAGCTGTTGTAAAGGTAGGAATAAGCTCTTGCAAAGTTATAGGGAGCATATCTGTTGGTGTTAGCATTCTTGTAGCAGTCGGAGATGAGATAATACTTGCCGTTGATGTAAACCATCTTGTCGAATTCCTTGTAGTTTGCCTGATCGGTGCTGTCATTATACTTGTTTATATCAACGGGATAATATCTGTCCTTATCCTTGATACAGTTTGAGATGCTGTAATAGTGTCCGTTTACCTTAACTGTATTGTTGTCAACTATCTGATACTCTGAATAATAGTTTGAATATCCTACTGCATTCTGATAGGGGATATACTTGCCGATATCATCTCTTGTGCAGTCGGAGAAGTTATAGTAAAGTCCGTTGATATAAACCATCTTATCATATACTTTATATGATGTGGAAGGATCAACAGCGTTCTTGGGGTAGTATCTGTCACCGTCCTGAACACAATCGGACTTATTGTAATACTTGCCGTTTACATATACCTGATTGCCGTAATCGGAGTATGAAGAATAATAGTTGTTATAGAACTTTGCGCCTGTATTGGGGACATACTGACGTGTTGTATAGTTGTAGCTGCAATCCTTGATGAAGAAATACTTGCCGTTGATGCAGACTGTAGTGCTGTCCATTTCCTTATAGGAATATGATCCGTTTGTATTTGTATTTGTGTTGGTGTTTGTATTTGTTTCATAGTAAGGTGTAGCGTTTGTGTAAGGGATATATACACCGTTAGCGGAGTATACACACTCAGTTTTCAGAAAATAAGCATTTTTGCTTGCAACGTAAACATAGTTGGGATCATTTGCGTATGAAGCGGCTGAAGCTACGATGCCGAATGCCTGTGAAGCAAGTACGATCGAAAGGATACCTGCTGCAAATCTTTTATTTAATTTCATAAGAATCTCTCCTTTTCTTTTTGATACGGTACGTTTGATCTGCCGATGATCGGGAACATTTTCCGTCATATCCTGCTGACTGAGATAATTATACCATATCCGCAGGAAAATGCAATTAATATTCGGCAAAATTTAGTTACAATTTAATTACATTCTTCCGGACAAAATTACAGGGTCTGAATAATTTAGATCCAGACCCCGTATTTTATTGTGAAAATGAAATTACTTTGCGATAACTATTGCGTATGTACCGCTGTTTACAACGTCAAAGGAAGCTGTTCCGTCAGAACCGATAATGGTTTCGTCAACAAGAACGAGTACGTTTCTGGAAGAATCATATCTGTAAAGCTTAGCGTTTGCAAAAGCATTGTTCTT
>USNJ01000051.1 GCA_900556055.1 uncultured Ruminococcus sp. | reverse complement strand
TATACCGATAAGAATAGGCGTTAATTCGGGTTCTCTCGAAAAGGACATACTTGAGGAATACAGCAGACCATGTGCGGAAGCACTGGTAAAAAGTGCGCTCAGACACGCTGATATTCTGACGAGGAATGACTTTGAGGATATTGTGATATCTATAAAATCCTCCGATGTCCCGACTATGATAAAAGCCTATCGTATGCTTGCGGAAAAGACTGATTTTCCGCTGCATCTCGGAGTAACGGAAGCCGGAACGGAGAGAATGGGCATAATAAAATCCGCAGCGGGAATAGGTTCTCTTCTGTGCGACGGCATAGGCGAAACTATCAGAGTATCACTGACTGCAGATCCTGTAAAGGAGATATATGCCGCAAAGGACATACTCAAAGCCGTCGGACGCGGAAGCGGTGTTACTGTTGTATCCTGTCCGACCTGCGGACGTACAAAGATAGATCTTATCAAGGCTGCATCGGAAGTGGAAAATGCATTGAAGGACTGTGATCTGCCTATAAAGGTCGCTGTTATGGGCTGCATAGTCAACGGTCCGGGAGAGGCGAGAGATGCGGATCTGGGAATTGCAGGCGGCGATGGCTGTGCTGTGCTGTTTTCCAAGGGTGAGCTTCTCAGAAAGATACCCGAGGACAGAATAGTTCCCGAGCTGCTTGCTGAGATCGAAAAATTACAGGAGAAGTGTTTGAATGCTGATTAAAGAGCTGTTTTCGGATTATTCGGAGTCGATACCAACGCCTGTCGGCAGGGGTGAGATACTGAATGTCACATATTCAAGGGATTACACGTCACTGTGGGTCACTGCATCTTTTGATATCCCCGTTAAGACGGATAACGTCATTGAATATGAAAAGCTGATGGAAAAGAACCTTGCGCTTCGTGAATTTGTGCTGAGATGCAGATATGCTCCCAACAGATTTACGGTCGATTATCTGCCTGAGCTTTTTAAGAAAATGAAGCGCAGGATAACCGTCGTGAACGGATATCTCGATGATGCAGAGGTATCTCTCAACGGAAAGCATATAACCGTAACGCTGAAGCACGGCGGATATGAGCTGCTGAAAAAGGTCCGGTTTGAGGATAAGCTTGCAAAGATAATCAGGGACGAGTTCAGCGATACATACGAAATATCGGTAAACGGTGAGCTTAAACTTGATCCGTTTGAATATCAGAAGAAACAGGACGAGGCAATTGTCAGAATGTTTGAAAATGCGCCGCCTCCCGAGCCTGAAAATATACCGCAGCATGATATCCCCGAGATAGCGGAAAAGAAGCCTGAAACGGTCACTGTTGATTTTAAAAATCTGCCTGTTCTCTGTGATGATGCTGTCATTATCAAGGGAAGAAAGATCAGCGGACCTGATGTGAAAAATATCGGCGATATCGTATCCGACAACGAAATGGTGACTGTCTGGGGCGATATTTTTGAGCTTGAAAGCAAGGAAACAAGAGCGGGAGACAAGCTTATAATCAACATCGCTATCACAGACTACACAGGCTCGATCACAATGAAGATCATTGACCTGAAGGAAAAAACGGGTGATATTCTGTCCCTTAAAACAGGGAATACGGTCGTTGTCAGAGGTAAAATAAAGTATGATGATTTCGACAAGGAGCTTCAGCTGAAACCGAACGATATCATGATCGTGAAGAAAAAGCAGAGAACCGACACCTGCGAGGAAAAGCGCTGTGAGCTGCATATGCATACAAATATGTCTGCTATGGACGCACTCACACCTGCGTCAACACTTATAAAGCGTGCATATTCATGGGGACATGATTCAATAGCAATAACGGATCACGGAGTTGTTCAGGCATTTCCCGAGGCTATGGGCGCAGTCGATGACATAAGAAAGGGCGGAGGAAAGTTCAAGGTGCTTTTCGGCATTGAAGCATATTCCGTAAACGACTGTACGGACGCAGTGAAGCTGCATTCAGACAGAAATATCAATGATGAAATAATTGTATTTGACCTTGAAACTACGGGACTTAACGCAAAGGCTGAGAGAATAACCGAAATAGGTGCTGTAAAGCTTGTGAACATGGAAGTCGTTGATTCATTCGGAATAATGGTCAACCCTGAAAAGCCAATTCCGCCGAAGATCTCTGAGCTTACAGGCATCACGGATGATATGGTAAAGGACGCTCCGTCTCAGGAAGAGGCTATCCGCAAATTTATGGAATTCTGCGGAAATGATCCGCTGCTCGTTGCACATAATGCGGGATTTGATACATCGTTTATACGTGCCGGCTGTGAGCGTTACGGCATTGATTTTCCTTTTTCAAGTCTTGATACCGTTGTAATGTGCCGAAGCATGCTGCCTGAGCTTAACAAGCACAAGCTTGATATAGTTGCAAAGCATCTTGGACTTGGAGATTTTAACCACCACCGTGCCGTAGATGATGCGAAGATGCTGTCAATGATATTCATCAAGCTTATGACAAGGCTTCATGAGGAGGATAAGATAACCCGCATTTCGGAGCTGAATTCAAGACTCCACTCGGCAAATCCGCAGAAGCTAAAAGCATATCACCAGATCATTATTGCGCGAAATAATACGGGACTGAAAAATCTCTACAAGCTTATTTCGGACAGCAATTTAAAATATTACAGCAGATATCCAAGAATACCGATGTCTGAGCTTATAAAGCATCGTGAGGGACTGATTGTCGGTTCTGCATGCGAGGCGGGTGAGCTTTTCTCGGCTGTCAGGGACGGCAGACCTCATGAAACGTTAAAAGAGATCGCTTCATTTTACGATTATCTTGAGATACAGCCTATCGGAAACAACGCATTCATGATAAGAAGCGATGATTATCCCGATGTTAAGGAGGATAGGGATCTGCAGGACATGAATGCGCAGATCGTACAGCTCGGAGATGAGCTTGGGATCCCCGTCTGCGCTACCTGCGATGTGCATTTCATGGACGCAAAGGATGCGATCTTCCGTGCGATACTTATGGCGAGCAAGAAATTCAAGGACGCTGACCAACAGCCGCCGCTCTATCTCAGGACGACGGATGAGATGCTGGAGGAATTTTCCTATCTCGGAAAAGAAAAGGCTTACGAGGTCGTTGTTGCTAACACAAGAAGGATCGCAGATATGGTAGATCCCGACATAAGACCGTTCCCGATGGGCACGTTCACGCCGTATATCGAAGGCTCTGAGGAGGATCTTCAGCGCATCACCATAGAGAGGGCAAAAAGTCTTTACGGCGATCCGCTGCCTGAGATAGTTCAGAAGCGTCTTGACAGGGAGCTTACATCTATCATCAAAAACGGATTTGCCGTTTTGTATATGATCGCTCAGAAGCTTGTTGCAAACTCGAATGAGCATGGCTATCAGGTCGGTTCGAGAGGTTCGGTAGGTTCGTCGTTTGTTGCATCTATGTCGGGAATTTCCGAGGTTAATCCTCTGCCGCCGCATTACAGATGCCCCAAATGCCTTAACAGCGAATTTATCATGGACGGCAAATACGGTTCGGGATATGACCTGCCTGCGAAGAAATGCCCAAAGTGCGGTGAGGATTATCTGCGTGACGGTCATGATATCCCATTTGAAACATTCCTTGGATTTGACGGCGATAAGGCACCTGATATCGACCTTAATTTCTCGGGTGAATATCAGTCGTCTGCGCATAAATATACAGAAGAGCTTTTCGGTCAGGACAACGTGTTCAAGGCGGGAACTATCGGTTCCGTTGCGGACAAGACGGCATATGGCTATGTCAAGCATTATATGGAAGAAAGAGGAAAGCACGTCAGTGCCGCTGAGGAACGCCGTCTGACTATAGGATGCACGGGCGTAAAGCGTACAACGGGACAGCACCCGGGAGGAATGGTCGTTATTCCCGCAAATTATGATGTTTATGATTTCACTCCCGTTCAGCACCCTGCGGAGGATTTCAAGTCAGACATTGTTACGACCCACTTTGACTTCCATTCGTTGCATGATACTATTCTTAAGCTTGACGAGCTCGGTCACGATGTGCCGACTATGTATAAGCATCTCGAGGATATGACGGGAATAAAAGTAATGGACGTATGGCCTGCAGATGAAAAGGTCATAAGCCTTTGTACATCGACTGAGGCTCTCGGTGTAAGACCTGAGGACATCGACAGCGAAACGGGGACACTCGCTATCCCCGAAATGGGTACGCCGTTTGTCCGCGGAATGCTCATGGAATGTCAGCCTAAGCGGTTTTCCGACCTGCTCCAGATTTCGGGACTTTCACACGGTACCGATGTATGGCTGGGAAATGCGCAGGAGCTTATCAAGGATAAGGTATGTACGATTTCCGACGTTATCGGAACGAGAGACAGTATCATGACATACCTTATATATCACGGCGTTGAACCGAAGCTGCTTACCGAGGAAATGAAGCAGACTATGCGTGACAATAACGTTCCCGAATGGTATATCGACAGCTGTCTGAAGATCAAGTACATGTTCCCTAAAGCACACGCTGCGGCTTATGTTATTGCGGCTATGCGTCTTGGCTGGTACAAGGTATACAGACCGCTGGAATTCTATGCGACGACATTTACTGTCCGCGGCGAAGATTTTGACGCTGAATCCGCTGTTCTCGGAAAATCGGCAGTCCGTCTGAAAATGGACGAGCTGAAAAGAAAGGGCAATGACAGAAGTGCCAAGGAAAGCAACACTTATGATATGCTGATGATAATAAATGAGATGCTTCAGCGAGGTTATGAGTTCCTGCCTGTTGATATCTACAAATCGCACGCATATAAGTATGCTATCGAGGACGGAAAGATCAGGCTGCCGTTCTGTTCGGTAGCTGGTGTAGGTGTCAGTGCTGCAAACAGCATATATGAAGCTGTCCGGCAGGGCGAGCTTCTATCTATCGAGGAGCTTCAGGAGAGAAGCGGTGCAACAAAATCGGTAATTGAAGCACTTGAAAGATGCGGTGCTTTGTCTAAATTGCCGAAAACAGATCAGATGTCACTCTTTTAACTTGACTTTTATCAGATGTTATGGTACTATAATATCACAATATCATGTTACTACGCTAAAGCGAAACGTAATCATCTCACATAATATACAATTGAAATGCAGAAAGGATTTGCCTTTAGAATGAAAAAATTTGACCTTATCACACCTGAGGGAACAAGAGATATCATCCTCGAGGACTGCGCAGCAAGACGTCAGGTCGAGGAAAAGCTTTATAACATCTTCAAGTCGGGAGGATACCGTGAGGTCGTTACTCCGGGACTTGAATTCTTCGATGTTTTCAATCTGAATTCTATATATTTCCCGCAGGAAAGTATGTACAAGCTGGTTGACGGAAAGGGCAGACTGATGGTAGTAAGACCTGACAGCACAATGCCTATCGCACGTGTTGCCGCAACAAGGCTCAAGGATCAGACAATGCCGCTGAAGCTTTTTTACAGCCAGAGCGTTTTCAGAATGAAGCCTGCTATGAGAGGAAGAAGCGACGAGATACTCCAGAGCGGAATTGAGCTTATCGGTTCATATTCAAAGCGTGCGGATCTTGAAGTGCTTTCGATGGCTGTTGAGGTCCTTTCGTCCTGCGACCGTGAGAAGTTCCGTCTTGAAATAGGCGACATCGGATTTTTCAAGGAGCTGGTTTCACGTCTCGGAACAGATGAAAATACAGTTGAGGAGATACGTCATCTTATAGAGGTCAAGAACTATCCCGCACTGAACGACCTGCTTGACAGCATCGGCGACAACGAGGTAACGAATGCACTGAAGCAGCTGCCAAGACTTTTCGGCGGCGAGGAAGTGTTTGAAAAGGCTGAATCCCTTATCAGCGACAGAAAGATACACGATATCCTTGAATCGCTCCATTCCATTTACAATGAACTCGGCAAGCTCGGTCATAACGGCAAGATATCCGTGGATCTCGGCATCGTAAACAAGCTCGACTATTACACCGGCGTTGTTATGAAGGGATATCTCCAGGGATTCGGCGACAATGTTCTTTCCGGCGGAAGATACGATCACCTTATAAAGGAATTCGGAATTGATCTCCCTGCTACGGGATTTGCTGTTAATGTTGATGCTGTTGCTAAGGTAATGTCCCAGAAAAACGGCGTGAAGCTCACTCCTCCCGATGTTATCGTGTTCGGCGAGGACGGCTATGAGATGGATGCTATCAGAAAGGCAAACGAATTTGTAGCCGAGGGACTTGTTGCTGAAAATGCGGTATTTGACAATGTTGAAGATGTAATGGCATATGCAGAAGAAAAGAACATATCCAAGGTCGTTATCGTATCAGACAAGATAAAGACGATAGATATGGGCGGACAGAACTGAACATCTCAGGCTTGGAAAGGAAAGGTCAGATAAAATGCAGAATGAAAACAGACGCCTGAGAATGGCGCTCACCAAAGGCAGACTCGAAAACAAAACAGTTGATCTTCTCGAAAAGATCGGTTATGACTGCACGGCTGTCAGGGACAAGGGAAGAAAGCTTATCCTTCCTGTCGGCGATTCGATAGAAGCTGTGCTTGCCAAGGCAAACGATGTTATCACATATGTTGAACACGGCGTATGCGACATCGGCGTTGTCGGCAAGGACACCATCATGGAGATGAACGGAAAGTTCTTTGAGCTTATGGATCTCGGATTCGGCAGATGCAAATTTGCTCTTGCAGGTCCCAAGGGCAAGGATTTTTATTCGGGACATAACGTCAAGACGATCGCAACAAAATATCCTAACATCGCACGTTCATATTTCGAGAAACAGGGAATGGACGTTGAGATAGTAAAGATCGAGGGAAGTGTTGAGCTTGCACCTCTTCTTGAACTCTCCGATGCTATCGTGGATATCGTTGAAACGGGAACTACTCTCCGTGAGAACGGACTTGAGGTTTATGAGGATATCGCGCCCGTTTCCGCAAGACTTATTGTAAACACTGTAAGCATGAAGCTCAGAAAGGCTGAGATCGAAGAGCTTATCGGTCAGATAGAGAAAAATCTGTAAGGAGTGAAACCCAATGATAAGAAAAATTATTGCAGATGGAACTGCCGAAAAAGAGTTTCTGAAGGAAGTTTCAAAGCGTCACGGCGAAACCGATAAAAAGGTGACTGAGGCTGTCAGCGAGATAATCGAAAATGTCAGAAACAACGGCGATAAGGCTGTAAAGGAATATACACTGAAATTTGACGGCAGAATGCCCGAGTATTATGAAGTTCCGAGAGATGTTATAAACGATGCTCTTCAGAATGCGGATCAGGATTTCGTTGATTCGCTGCTGAATGCTATGGAAAATATCTCCGATTTTCACAACAGACAGAAGGAACAGGGCTTCATCACTCCCAAGGAAAACGGAGTTGTGCTTGGTCAGCGTGTGAGAGGTCTGGCGAGAGTCGGACTTTATGTTCCCGGCGGTACGGCTGCATATCCCTCGTCCGTTCTTATGAATGCCGTTCCCGCAAAGATCGCAGGCGTTAAGGAGATCATCATGGTAACTCCTCCGCTCAAGGACGGCACTCCCAACAAGGATATCCTCGTTGCTGCCGCTATCTGCGGAGTTGACAGAGTGTTTATGGCAGGCGGCGCTCAGGCTGTTGCTGCTATGGCATACGGAACTGAAACTATCCCCAAGGTAGATAAGATCGTAGGGCCCGGAAATATTTTCGTTGCAACTGCAAAGAAGCTGCTTTTCGGTCAGGTAGATATTGATATGATCGCAGGTCCGAGTGAGATACTTGTTCTTGCGGATGAAACTGCAAACCCGAAGTTCCTTGCTGCCGATCTTATGTCACAGGCGGAACACGATGTTATGGCATCCGCTATCCTTGTAACGACAAGTGAGAAGGTCGCAGATGAAACAATAGCTGAGATAACACGTCAGACTGCTGATATGTCACGAAAGAACATCATTGAGAAGTCAATGAATGATTACGGTGCTGTTATCGTATGCTCATGCATCAATGATGCTGTTGAGATGGCAAATGCACTTGCACCCGAACACCTTGAAGTTCAGCTGAAAAATCCTATGGAATATCTCGGCAGACTTGACAATGCAGGTTCTGTTTTCCTCGGACAGTACGCTCCCGAGCCTCTCGGAGATTACTATGCGGGACCGAACCACGTTCTTCCTACAAGCGGCACTGCACGCTTCTTCTCTCCGCTTTCCGTCAACAGCTTCACAAAGCGTTCCAGCTTCATTTACTATACGGAAGCAGCACTCTGCGAGGCTCAGAAGGATATCGTAACGATCGCTGAAAGAGAAGCACTGACCGCCCACGCAAATGCAATAAAGGTAAGATTTGAAAAATAAGCATTTTTGCGGAAAGGTTGATCTACAATGAACTGGGAAAACAACGTAAGACGTGTTGTACCGTATGTACCCGGCGAACAGCCTAAGGACACGAATGTTGTCAAGCTGAATACAAATGAAAATCCGTATCCTCCGTCGCCGAATGTCAGAAAGGCGCTCGATGATTTCGATTGCGGAAGAATGAGACTTTATCCAGATCCCGAAGCCTCCGTTCTTGTTGATGCGATAGCGGAGAATTACGGTGTCAAGCCCGAGCAGGTCTTTGTCGGAGTAGGCTCCGATGATGTCATTTCAATGGCATTCCTGACCTTTTTCAATTCGGATAAGCCTGTACTTTTCCCCGATGTTACTTATTCGTTCTATGATGTATGGGCTGAGGTTTACAGGATCCCATATAAGCAGATGCCGCTTGATGAAAATTTCAGGATAAATGCAAAGGATTATATGACGGAAAACGGCGGAATAATCTTCCCTAATCCCAATGCGCCGACAGGTGTTCTTGAGAGTGTTGATATGATCGAGGAGATCGTTAAGGCTAACCCCGATTCTGTTGTTATGATAGATGAAGCGTACATTGATTTCGGCGGAAAAAGCTGTCTGCCGCTGATCGAAAAGTATGATAATCTGCTTGTCATTCAGACGTTTTCAAAATCACGCTCCATGGCAGGCATGAGAATAGGCTATGCGATGGGAAATGAGAAGCTTATAAAGTACATGAATGATGTGAAATTCTCGATAAATTCCTATACAATGAACCACATCACGCAGATATGCGGTGCTGAAGCTGTAAAGGATAAGTCATATTTTGAGGAGCATGTAAATAAGATAATCGATTCAAGAGAATATACAAAGAAAAAGCTGACTGAGCTTGGATTTACATTCCCGGATTCCATGAGCAACTTTATTTTTGCAAAGCATGAGTCGGCTGATGCCAATGAGATATTTGCAAAGCTCAAAGAGAAGAAGATATTCGTTCGTCACTGGAACAAGCCAAGAATAAGCGATTATCTCAGAATAAGCATCGGCACTCCCGAAGAGATGGAAAAGCTTATCTTCGCTCTCGGTGAGATACTCGGAAAGCAGGTGAACGCATGAGAGAAGCATCTGTAAAAAGGACTACAAAGGAAACCGACATCTCCGTTAAGCTGAATGTTGACGGAAGCGGAAAGTACAAGATCGACACGGGAATAGGCTTTTTTGACCATATGCTGACTGCACTGACAGTTCACAGCGGCATGGATCTCGAGCTTACGGCAAAGGGCGATCTTTATGTTGACGGACATCACACAGTCGAGGATACGGGCATTGTTCTCGGAAAGGCATTCGGAGATGCAGTGCGTTCGGGCGGTGCTGTTGCGAGATACGGAACAGCATTTGTACCAATGGACGAAAGCCTTGCATTTGCATCGCTGGACATAAGCAGCCGTCCGTATCTTGTATTTGAATGTGAATATGCTGACGACAGGACAGGACAGTTTGACAACTGCCTTACCGAGGAATTTTTCAGGGCGTTTGCTTTTAATGCGGGGATAACACTGCATATCAAGCTTATCCACGGTTCAAACGATCACCATAAGATCGAAGCGATATTCAAGGCTGTTGCTCATGCGCTCAAAGATGCAAAGGTGCTGAGCGGAGGAGAAGTATTGTCTACAAAGGGCGTGATTTGATAATGATTGCAATAATTGACTACGGTGCGGGAAACATCTTCAGCGTGAAAAATGCGCTTGATTATCTTGATATCCCGTCCATTCTCACCAAAGAAAAAACAGATATAGAAAACGCCGACGCAATTATCCTTCCGGGAGTTGGTGCATTCCCGAGTGCGATGAAAATGCTTGAACAGAGCGGACTTGTCGATACAATAAAAACGCAGGCAAAGCAGAAGCCGTTTTTGGGAATATGTCTTGGAATGCAGCTGATCTTCGATAAGGGCTATGAATTCGGAGAAACTGACGGTCTGGGACTTATCGGCGGAACAGTAGAGCCGATAGAAGCTCCCGGCATGATAATCCCGCATATGGGATGGAATTCGCTGGAGTTTAACAAGGATTGTCCGATGCTAAGCGGCATAAAGAATGGGGAATATGTGTATTTCGTTCATTCGTTTGCGGCTAAGTGCAGCGAAGACAGTGTTGCGGCATACACTGATTACGGCGGAAAAGTGACAGCTCTTGTCTATGACGGACGCACTGTTTTCGGTTCGCAGTTTCATCCCGAAAAGAGCGGTGCTGTCGGCATGAAAATGCTGAAGAATTTCGCAGAATTCAAGGTGTAATGCTTAACTGCTTTACAGATAAAATTTGTGATTTTGCTGTAAAGTGATCTGCTTTACATTATCATATTGCAAAGGCGGCTGATAAAAATGCTTGCAAAAAGAATAGTGCCCTGCCTTGATGTCAGAGACGGAAAGGTAGTCAAGGGTGTAAATTTTGTAGGAATAAAAGAGGTCGGCGATCCTGTTGAATGTGCCGCTGAGTACGACAGACAGGGTGCTGACGAGATAGTTTTTCTCGACATAACCGCAACTCATGAGGGACGCGGAACGATGCTCGACGTTGTGAGCCGTACAGCGAAAAAGGTCTTTGTACCGCTTACCGTAGGCGGCGGAATACGAACGATAGATGATTTTCGTGATACGCTGAGGGCAGGTGCTGACAAGGTTTCCGTCAATTCGGCGGCAGTCAGAGATCCGCAGCTTATCAAGGAAGCGGCTGATATTTTCGGCAGTCAGTGCGTGGTCGTTGCGATAGATGCAAAGAAGCGTCCCGACGGCGGATACACAGTTGTTGTAAACGGCGGACGCATCGACATGGGCATTGACGCTGTTGAATGGGCAAAGAAAGCCGAAGAGCTTGGAGCTGGCGAGATACTTCTCACGTCCATGGATACGGACGGCTGCAAGAACGGATTTGACATTGACATGCTGAACGCTGTCTGCTCGGTAGTAAATATCCCTGTTATCGCAAGCGGAGGATGCGGCAAGCTTGAACACTTTACAGACGTTTTCGAGAAAACCGAATGTACTGCGGCACTTGCGGCATCGCTTTTCCATTTCAGGGAGCTTACTGTCGGTGAGGTAAAGGCCGAGATGAAAAAGAAAGGGATCCCCGTAAGAACGGCAGGTATTGAGTAATGGGACTTATCGAAGAAACAAATGAAATTATGCTCGACTGGGACAAGCTCAGCAATATGTCCCCTGAAAATCATGTTATTCCCGTAGCGGTGCAGAACATGGACACGAAAGAGGTGATCCTCATTGCCTACATCAACAAGCAGGCACTGGAGGAATCTATCCGTCTCAGGAAAGTCGTTCTTTGGAGTACATCGCGGAACAAGCTGTGGTTCAAGGGGCAGGAATCGGGAAATACATTCACGCTTCACAGGATATTTGTGAACTGCGAACAGAATTCGCTTGTGTTTATGGCAACTCCCGACAAGGGAAATATCTGTCACACAAGCTATAACGGAGTGCCGAACAACTGCTATTACCGTGAGCTTGACATGGACAGCATGAAGCTTATAAATTTAAATGAAAGGAACAAATAAAATGAGCGCTTTAAATGATTTATACAAGGTTGTAATGGGAAGAAAGGAGACCTTCGAGGAAGGTTCATACACCTGCTATCTTTTCTCAAAGGGCGAGGATAAGATCTGCAAGAAATGCGGTGAGGAATGTACAGAGATGGTCATTGCCGCAAAGAACCACAACAATGACGAA
>USNJ01000050.1 GCA_900556055.1 uncultured Ruminococcus sp. | reverse complement strand
CATTATCCGAATTTGCCTGCTTTTCCTCTCAGAACGGCAAAAGAACCGTTCCCGAACCAAAATGCCCTCTGCGCACCGATTTTCAGCGGGACAGAGACAGGATACTTCACTGCAACTCGTTCCGCCGCCTGAAACATAAAACTCAGGTATTTCTCGATCCGGTGGGAGATCATTACAGGACCCGCCTGACTCATACGCTGGAGGTCTCACAGATAGCACGCACAATAACACGTGCGCTCAGGCTGAATGAAGATCTTGCAGAAGCAATAGCTTTGGGTCACGACCTCGGTCATACACCGTTCGGTCACTGCGGAGAAAGAGTTCTGAATGAGATATGTCCCTACGGTTTCAAGCATTATCTGCAAAGTGTAAGAGTTGTGGATTATATTGAAAAAAGCGGCAAGGGACTTAACCTTACTTATGCCGTAAAAAACGGCATCGCCTGCCATACAAATGCAGTTGCGGCTACCCGCGAAGGGTATATCGTAAGGCTTGCAGATAAGATAGCCTACATCAACCACGATATTGACGACGCCATACGTGCGGGTGTTCTCAGCGAAAACGATCTGCCAAAAAGCTGCACCGATGTACTCGGAAAGACCAAAAGCGAGAGGATCACAACACTTGTCACATCTCTCGTAAACGGCGGCGCAGAAAATATACATATGGAGCCTGAGATCCAGAAAGCTCACGATGAGCTGCGGACATTTCTTTTCGATGCTGTTTACAGCAATTCAGTCGCAAAATCCGAGGAATCGAAGGCTATGCTTCTGGTCGAAAAGCTTTATAATCATTTTCTGAAAAATCCCGATCTGCTGCCTGATGACTATAAGCACATCATGGGCAGATTTGACAAACACAGAGCTGTATGCGACTATATTGCGGGAATGTCCGACAGCTATGCCGTAAATCTTTACAAAGATATCTATATCCCGAAAGGCTGGCCGAAATAGATCTTGAAAGGAGCGGAGATGTATGCCTTTTCCTCAGGATTTTATTGAACAGCTTCGCTCAGCAAATCCTATTGACAGCGTTATGTCATCATATGTGACACTGAAAAGAAGCGGCAGAAACATGGTCTGTCTCTGCCCCTTTCATTCGGAAAAATCACCGTCCTGCGTGGTATATAACGATACGCAAAGCTTTTACTGCTTTGGCTGCGGTGCAGGCGGAGATGTTTTCACATTCACGATGCTGATTGAAAACATCGAATATTACGAAGCAGTGCGGCTTCTCGCAGAACGCTCGGGTATAAGTATGCCCGAAAATTCGGGAAATCCCGATACGCACAAGCTTAAAATGCGTATCTACGAAGCTAACCGAACAGCTGCAAAATATTTTTTCAATGTCCTTACAAGAGAAAAAGAAGGCGAAAAAGGCAGAAGATATTTTGCGCAGAGAGCATTGAAAAATTCAACTATCGTTAAATACGGTCTTGGATATGCTCCCCCCGGCTGGCAAAATCTCTACGATCATATGCGGTCAAAGGGATTTACCGATGAGGAGCTTATTGCTGCTAATCTGTGCAGCAGAAGCACCAAAACCGACAGGCTTTTCGATCAGTTCCGTGACAGGGTGATGTTCCCTATCATCGACCTGAGAGGAAATGTTGTGGCATTCGGCGGGCGCGTCCTCGATGACGGTCAGCCGAAATACCTGAACACTTCGGACACGCTCGTGTTCAAGAAAAGCCGAAATCTTTTCTCGCTGAATTTTGCAAAGCGTGTCAACGAAGAAAGAATGATCCTCGCCGAGGGATATATGGACGTTATCGCCGTAAATCAGGCAGGATTTGAAAATGTCGTCGCAACTCTCGGAACTGCCCTCACGCCTGAACAGGCAAGGATAATTTCGGGATACGCAAAGCAGGTCATCATCGCCTACGACAGCGACGGTCCGGGACAGACAGCCGCTCACCGTGCGATAAATCTGTTCGGTCAAGTCGGCATTGAAACAAAAATAATCAAAATGGAAGGCGCAAAGGATCCGGATGAATATATAAAAAAATTCGGAGCGGCAAGGTTCAAAAATCTCCTTGACAACTCCGACGGCGCAATAAATTTTGAGCTGAACAAATGCAAAAAAGATCTCGACCTTGATAGCGAGACAGGACGTGTCGAATACCTCAAGCGCTGCATCAACGTGCTTGCGGATATCTCCTCCCCTGTCGGACGTGACGTGTATGCTTCAAAGATCGCTGCGGAGCAGAAGGTCAGCAAGGAAGTTATCATATCGCAGACGGAAAGCGTGCTGAAAAAGCGCAGCAAATCTCAGGAAAAGCGTCAGTGGCAGGAGATCACAACCTCAATGTCACGGGACGAGATAAATCCCGAAGCTGTGCGTTATCCTAAAGAAAACCGTGCGGAAACGGAGATCATTCTGTTCCTGTCACGCCATCCCGACACGCTTTCATATATCACATCAAAACTCTCGCCTGACGATTTTGTGACATCATTCAACAAAAAGCTCTATTCTTCACTTACAAACGGCATGAAAAATTCCGAGGGATTTAATTTAATGTCGCTTTCGGGTGAATTTACAGCGCGTGAAATGGGCAAAATATCCGAAATGTCTGCAAAGTACAAGGATATCTCAATTTCCGCCGAGGAGCTGGATGTTCTGATAAATATCCTGCTGGATCACAAAAACAAGCAGACAAAGCCCGCTGCCGAAATGACCGACAGCGACCTGCTCGAACTCCAGCAGATGCTGAAAAAGAAAACCAAGTAAAGGAAGTTGATATATATGGCTGATAAGAAAACTATCGACAGCCTCATGGAACAGGGCAAAGCTAACGGTAAGCTCACTACAAAGGAAATTACCGATGTTCTCGAGGATCTTGACTTTGACGTTGACCAGATGGACAGCTTTTACGACAACTGTGCTAACCTGAATATCGAAATTATCGAAGATTTCAATGCCGAAACAGACCTCGGTCTTTCTATGGATAATCTCACTGACGATCTTGAAATGTCACTTTCTAACGAGGGAATCGCTATCGACGACCCCGTTAAGATCTACCTGAAAGAGATAGGACGTGTTCCCCTGCTGACTGCCGAAGAGGAGATCGAGCTTGCTCAGCGTATGGCTCAGGGCGACCAGAAGGCAAAGAAGCGTCTTGCCGAAGCTAACCTCCGTCTTGTTGTCAGCATTGCAAAAAGATACGTCGGCAGAGGCATGCAGTTCCTTGATCTTATCCAGGAAGGTAACCTCGGTCTTATAAAGGCAGTAGACAAGTTCGACCACACTAAAGGATTCAAGTTCTCCACATATGCTACATGGTGGATCAGACAGGCTATCACAAGAGCTATTGCAGATCAGGCAAGAACTATTCGTATCCCTGTTCACATGGTCGAGACTATCACAAAGGTAAAGAAGGTTTCCAGCCAGCTTCTTCACAAAAACGGTCACGATCCTTCACCCGAGGAGATCGCCGCAGAGCTTGATATGCCTGTGGAACGTGTCCGCGAGATCATGCGTATCGCTCAGGACCCTGTATCCCTTGAAACACCTATCGGTGAAGAGGAAGACAGCCATCTCGGTGACTTTATCCCAGATGATGATGCGCCGCAGCCTGCTGATGCAGCATCCCTTATTTTACTGAAGGAACAGCTCGGACAGGTGCTTTCTACACTGACAGAGCGTGAGGAAAAGGTACTCCGTCTGAGATTCGGTCTTGAGGACGGACGTTCACGTACACTGGAGGATGTCGGCAAGCAGTTTAATGTAACGAGAGAGCGTATCCGTCAGATCGAAGCAAAGGCTCTCAGAAAGCTTCGTCACCCCAGCAGAAGCAAAAAGGTCAAGGATTTCCTTGACTGACGAAAACGCAGATCATTTCTGCATCGGAAACTTGGTGAAAATATGCATATAACTCTTGAATCGGATTATGCGATCCGTATAGTCCATACCCTTGCCCGTGAGGACAAGCGAATGGACGCAAAAACAATTTCAGAACAGACCGGTGTTACCCTTCGTTTTTCATTGAAAATTCTGCGAAAGCTGGTCACTGACGGGATAGTAAAATCCTACAAGGGTGCGCAGGGCGGATATGAGCTTGCAAAGCCCGCAAATGAGATCTCACTCAGGAACGTTATTGAAGCCGTTGAAGGCGAATACCGTTTCAGCAGATGTCTCTCAGAGGGATATGCCTGTACACGGGAGCATTCGGGCAAATGCAAATTTCAGGCAGCTTTCGATGAGATCTCGGGAATTGTCAGAGATAAGCTCGATACATATACCTTCGACAAACTGATATAAGCACTCATACAGATCGGCGGATTTTTTTCTGCCGATCTTTTTTGTTTCACTGCAAAAATTCCTGTCCCCAAAACGTATTATAATAAAAGCCATTAGAATTATGGGTTTTTAGTATTAGTATCAAACAACAGCGAAAGGAAGATGAAAATGACCGATGATGAAAAGAAAGCTCTTCAGGGGGATATTGAAGAATTTTCCGACATGATACTAAGGATAGCCGTGCAGAATACGAAGAACGCCCACGATGCCGAGGACATAGTTCAGGAGGTATTCGTCAGGCTAATAAAAAATCCGCAGAAATTTGATTCACATGAGCATAAGAAAGCGTGGCTAATCCGTGTGACGATAAATCTCTGTCATGATAAATTCAGATCATCATGGTTCCGCAAAACAAAACCGCTTGAAGATTACCCTATAATTTTGGAGGCTTCGGATTTCTATCGGCTTGAAACTATCGAATTGATAAGGAAACTGCCTGAGGCACAGCGAAATGCGATATACCTGTTCTGCTTCGAGGGATATTCCATTGATGAAATATCCCGAATAACCGGAAGAAGCAAGGGCAGCGTAGGTTCAGACATTCACAGAGCAAGAAAAAAGCTGAAAATCGAAATGGAGGAGGGATAAAATGAAAAAGAACGATATAAAAGCTGCTTATTCTTCCGTAAAAGCGTCTGACGATCTGAAAGAACGTATCATAGAAAATGCCGAAAATCCCACGATAAAGGCAGAAAGCGGCAAACGTACATTAAGCATCATCGGAATTGCTGCTGCTTGCACAGCCGTCATTGCTCTCTCCATATCCTCAATAAAATATTCGGGAGACGGCGGAGCAATAGCCGAAACAGGCGCTGACACACAGCTTGAAACGGTGATAACAGAATTGACCTCACCTTCGCAGGAATCTCTGTTCAACTTACCCGAAACAGCACAAGGAACTCTGTTACACTCACCCGAAGCAAATACCGAAGAAACAGTCGGAGCTTCACCTGAAAACCTTGCGGATCAAAAGATCACAGTCGGAGACAGAATTTACTTCAAGCAGTCGGGCGACGATTTTCTCTTTACCCTTTTGCTCGGAAATGATACGGGCGAGTTAGGCGATCCTTATCCCGACGGAAACGGGCTGCACTATCTAAAAGGCAGCAAAAATCCCAATCTTCTTGCTTTGGAATATGATAGTCAGATCGTATATTACCGCTATTATTCGCCCGTGGACAGCAGCGGAAATTCACTGGAAAATATGCTGAAAACATCTGGAAAAAGCCTTAAGCATATCTCGCTTGTTGTTGAAAACAAGGCTTTTGCGGAGGAATGGACGGATATGCATACGCCGCCGTCAATACACTCGGAAAACGGTGAAAATCTGCTTGATACAATTGACTTCGGCATTATCGAAGCAATGCAGGACGGAGCGAAGTTTGAGACAGGCAAAGATATAACCGCCAATGAGCTTGTGCTTCACATTGTTTCCCCTGTCAGCTGTTATCTTTACGCAGAATATGCCGACGGCGAAAGAATGGCATTTCCCGTTTCACCCGAAAGCGGCGTGATATCGGCATATACAGCAAATTACAAAATGACCGATGAATTTATCGACACATTTATTGGAAGAAAAGCATATGATATGTGGACAAAAAGCATCGAAGAATATTATGATCAGCAGGAAGCTGAGTTTATGAAGATCGCAGATCAGACAGTAAATGAGGAACCGTCAGAAAATGCAGATGAACTTATCTCTGAGGCATATGATCCTTCAAGCAGAATTTCTGCCCCCGAAGCAAAGGAACACAAAGTCTCCGTCATGCTGAAAGATAAAAACGGCAAGCTCGTAAACGGTCTTAAAGTTACCTGCCAAGCGGCAGTGAAATATGAAGCTGACAGCAGCTATGAGATAGACAACGACAAAGGCGGCTATACTCCGGGACCGTCACTGACCTGCGAAAACAAGCCCGCCGAACTCACACTGACAGACGGCGATTATATTCTGACTGTTTCCGATATGCTGATAAACGATATCGGCGGTGCAAGTAAGCGAAATGAAATGCAGTTTATGATAAGCATAACTAACGAAGCGGACGATATTAGCTTTGAATTTCCATGGGATCATCCCGCACCGGATGAGCTTAATTCGACGGACGAATCAAAAGCAGTTATCCGCCTGACAGATGAAAATGATTCTCCCCTCTTTGGCCGGTGGGTGATACTCAACCCCGAAAATCAAATTTATCCCGATGGATATTCGGAGGGCTGGGGCGGCATAGTACTGACAACGAATGAGAACGGCGAAGCTGTATGGCACTGCCCCGTCAAAGGGAAATACACAATAAGTGCATATCATGTCGGATCTGATGACAGTATAACGGAATTTAAGCTGTCCGATAAAATGGTCATTGATATTACTGATGAAAACACAGTAACAACATTTTCATTTAAAGAAAACGGTCAGCTTCCCAGCTATACCGAAGATCTGATCCCTGAATAAAAAATATCCGCATAGCTTTTGCTTTGCGGATATTTTTTATTATAATGACAATAATATCCATCAAGGAGCTGGTTATTATATGCTGAACAGACTTATCGCAGTAACTATTATTATGTCAATATGTTTCTTTATGGTGTACATTAATCTTGGAAATCTGATTTGCAGCAATTCACTCAGAAGCAAGGCTGTAAAGTATAATACCTATACAGTAAATTTGGGTAAAAATTATGCAGGTATATACGATTGCAATGGAAATCCTCTAAATAACTTGGTTTTTTCCAAATATGCCGTTGTTGATCCGAACAGCAGCAATGCTGTTAAGCTGGTAGACTTTACAGATAATCAGACATATTTCAACAAAAAAATCAGTGGTAATTACCCTTTTATATGTGAGATATCAGGAAATTGTCCGCAATACAAGGACATATATACATTCACCAAGTATGAAAGAAACTCATCGGATCAGTTGGCTGTTCATGTTCTGGGATATGAAAGTGACGGACATGGAATATGCGGAATTGAGAAAGGATTTGACAATTTTATCAGATCACACTGCTCGGAATGTTCCGTAACATATGAGGTCACAGCAACGGGAAATGTACTGAAAGGAACTGACTGTGAGATCAGATCGGGTTCAGCTGTATCAGCGGGAGTTGTGACAACGCTTGACCGTGACATACAAAAGATATGCGAGGACGCAGGAAAAAATATCGGCAAAGGCGCAATTGTTGTCATGGACGTAAACACAGGCGAGATAAAAGCAATGGCAAGCTTCCCCGATTTCGACCCGACCTGTCCCGAAAAATATATTGACAGAACCGATGCACCTTTTGTGAACCGTGCGCTCACGCCTTACAGTGTAGGCTCGATCTTCAAGCTTATCCCCTGCACCGCTGCGCTGAGGTCGGGATTTGACAGCGACTTCACATTCAACTGCACAGGTTCGTATGACATGTACGGACAGATATTTAACTGCCATAAATGGGGAGGTCACGGCGATCTTTCGATGCGTGAGGCGGTAGTTGAGTCATGCAATACCTATTTCATCGAGCTTTCCAGCTATCTTTCAGGCGAAATGCTTCTTGAAACAGCACGTGCATACGGATTCGGAAGAGGCTCATATCTTTGTAAAGGCGTTTACAGCAGCAAAGGAAATCTCCCGACGGAAGCTGAGCTTGACATTCCCGCTGAAAAGGCGAATTTTTCTTTCGGTCAGGGCAAGCTTACGGCAACTCCTGTCCAGATAGCAGTCATGACATCTGCGATAGCAAACGGCGGAAATGCGCCATATCCGATGCTTGTCAGAGGCACTACCGAAGACATCGCAAGCTATATCCCCGAAGCTCCCGAGCCGGTTTATTCGCGAGCGTGCGATCCCAAAACAGCAGAGATGCTCAGAAGCTTTATGGAAGATACTGTAATAAAGGAAAATTCAGCTGCGATCCCCGATCACTGCAAAGCAGGCGGAAAAACATCGACCGCTCAGACAGGCAGATTTGACGAAAACGGAAACGAATATCTCAACTGCTGGTTTACAGGCTACTTCCCCGCCGAAGCTCCCGAATATGCCGTTACTGTGCTTGTGGAAGAAGGCTACACGGGCAACGCAACTGCCGGTCCTGTTTTTAAAGAAATATGTAATAAAATTTGCAAATTATCTTGACATAGTATATAATGTATAGTATAATAAGATTGTATCAGATTATTTCTTTGGATTTGGTGGTGAATTATCTTGCTGAATCTGGTTCATCCCGACCGACAGCCCGTTCAAAGTTCGAATTTTACACGCTATGTCGGATATAATGATAAATCGGAGTTCACCCGAACACTCTCTCAGATGTACAGAGACGCTTCGGCTGACGGCGTCTGCTTTACCGAACAGATCGCAAACCCTACTCAGAACGAGCTTAACTCTGTCATGCCATTCGTTAATTTCAACCGTCAGAATTTTGTTATGGAAGAAATTCTGGAGGATCTGATAACCCTGTCGAACCGCGGCATGATAAAGCTTGCAAATATCAGCCCGACGCTCAACCCCAATATTGCCGCTGCTGATATTTACTCTATCATCAAGGACGTATCTGCGAGATCCGCATCACAGTCTATCATAAAAAATGCATATGTGAAGCTCATCTGCTGGCTTGTGCGATACAGTGCAAGCTCTATGAAAAATGTGCTTTACATAAGTGACGATATTTCAAAATATGATGTTTATTTTCTCTATCTGCTGAGCAGATTCGGCGCAAAAGTCAAGCTTGTTTCATATAACGACAACGGTTCATATTCTCAGGCCGATCCATCGGGAACCTTTTCTCAGACGATATCAGGCTCGTGTCATGAACCTATTGCAATGAAATTCAGCAAGCTTTCCCCCGAGCTTACAGATAAGATCAGGGCTATGTACGCTGATTTTACCCCGCAGATAACGCAGAAGGTGCAGAATATAACAACATCTGCCGAAAAGCTGCCCGAGGATATACTGGAATCCCATTTCCAGCGTATCTCATCAAGAGGAAATCATTTCACCAAGGATCAGCTTACCCCTGTTTATTCCGCCGCAATGGTCGGATATAACGAAAAGGATATCTACACAAATGTCCTGTATGAAATGAAAAACAACCTCTCCAAGTCGGATAAGCTGATGATTTTCGTATCGAACGGTCTGAAAAATCCCGATGCGGAAACGGTCAAGATCTTTGCGGATATCCCAAGAGACGGCTCGCTCGACACAGAAACTATGACCGACCTGCTCGCTCTTAAAATAGAGATCGCAGGACGGCCGGACAGAACTGCGTGCGCAAGATACGCATTTATCGAGGAAATGAAGCTAATGAATGCCACATCTCCCGAGATGATCTTTGTGCATGGAGTGAAGCTTATATCATGGTTCAGGCTCTGCACCGATTCAGACGCTTACAGAATGTCTGCTGAGATACCGCTTATACTTTTCTACGGTACGATCACGCTGACAGAGATCATGTTTTTGCATTTTGCCGCAAGATGCGGAATGGATACTGTCTATATATCCCCCGATAAATCCGTTTACGAAATGCTTGTGAATGCAAACAAGGGTCATAATATGCAGATATTTGAGCTTCCGAATTCCATGCCCTGCGAACCATTCCCGACAAAGCCTGTCAAGGCAAAGATCGCAACGGTCGCATATAATGCTGAGCGTGAGCTTGACACTATGCTTTACGGTGATTCGGTATTCTTCCGTGATTATCAGTTCTCAAAGCTTACATCCATGACTCTCAAAACAACATACGAGGAGATCGACATTCTCTGGCATCAGGAGGCAAAATACCGTTCAGGCTTCCGTGCCGACGGCGACAGAGTTATCATTCCTAACATTTTTGCGAAAATAAGCGGCGTTCCCGACGGAAATGTAAATAAATACTGGGATGACGTACGCATGAAGCTTTCGCCGAATGCGATCATCACATCGAAAGCCCCGTCAATGAAGCGGCTCACAAATCAGATGCTTGCTCCCTACCGCCCTTATTATAACGGAACATCTGTTGATATCCAGAAGCTGAAGCATTCTCCGCTTAACAGATACAGTTTCCTTTCAGATGATCTTCAGTATCTGATCTTCGAAAAAATACAGGAAGTCATTGACACCGGCTATCTGAAAATTGATCCGAATGTCGCTGTTCCGCTTGTTATCCATGTAGGAATGAATTTCGACAGAGCGCTTCTGAGGCTGCTGCAGCTGTATGATTTCACAAAGGCGATCCCGAAGTTTATTATAATCGACAACATTGAGGACGTTTTCAGCGAGGTCGAGTGTACTCAGATCCTGCTGATAAATTCTCTGGGATTTGACATTCTTATTTATACACCGACAGGCTACAGAGATCTTGAATCATATATCGATATGCGTGCTTTTGAAAGCTACACGATGAATGATTTCAAATATGATCTCCGTATCCCTAAATTCAAGCTTCCCGATTCCGTACCGCAGAAGAGCGGCGGACTTTTCGGTAAATTCAAAAAGAAAGGTAGATAACACTATGCCATTACAGTTCAAACCAACAGTAGAAAACGCTCAGGAATATGTAGAAGCAACAGCTGCTGAGGCTGCTCCCGCTCCCGCAGTAAATATCCAGACTCCCGAAGAGCCTCAGTTCTCCATGGTCGCAAAGACAGATGAGATCAAAAATGAGCTTGCAAAAAGCCCTGAGATCGACAAGCTCGTAAGCCAGATAGATGTAAACAACCCCAACTCCCTCGTAAAATTCGGTAATGAAGTTGCTGAGGAGATCTCCAAGGCTTCCGATCAGGTGCTGAACTCTCTGAGCATCGCACAGGTAAATGATTCGGGCGAACTGCTTACAGCTCTTTCTAAGGTAATGGACCGTTTCGATGCAACAGAGCTTGATCCTAAGTCCGAAACTGGCTTTATGAAGCTCTTTACCAACGCTAAGAGACAGCTTGAAAAGATCCTTGAAAAGTACCACACAATGGGCGATGACGTTGACAAGATCTACATTTCCCTGAAAAAATATGAAGCTGAGATCGAACAGTCCAACGTTAAGCTTGAAACAATGTTCAATGCAAATATCAACTACTATCAGGAGCTTCTGAAATACATCATGGCAGGCGAACAGGCTTGCACTGAGCTTGATCAGTATATTGAGGAATACCGTCAGAAGGTCGCTGCCGATCCTTCGGGAACATCTCAGATGGATCTTGACAGCCTTAATCATGCAAAGGATATCCTTGAACAGAGAGTTATGGACCTTAAGATCGCAGAGAATGTTGCAATGCAGACAGTTCCTATGCTGAAGGCTATGCAGTATTCAAATCTTAACCTTATCAGAAAGATCAACTCCGCATTCATCATCACAATGCCTGTATTCAAGCAGTCGCTGGCTCAGGCTGTAATGCTGAAGCGTCAGAGAGTTATGGCTGAGGGTATGTCCGCTCTTGATGCAAAGACAAATGAGCTTCTTATCAAGAACGCAGAAAATACCGTTTACCAGACCAAGATGACAACACAGCTTGCTTCGGGCAGCTCCATCAAGGTGGAAACTCTTGAAAAGACATGGCAGACTATCGTCAACGGTATCGAGGAAACACGTCAGATCCAGGAGAACTGCCGTCAGCAGCGTAAGGACGATGCTGTGCGTCTCCAGAAGATCAAGGACGATTATATGTCCAGAATGAAATAATTATCCAATATGCAAAAAATCAAGCCGAATCCACAGCGAAATGCCGTGAATTCGGCTTTTTCTATTGATGCCGAAGTTTTTCTTCCTCATATTTATGCTTGGTCGCCAATCCTCCCCTGATGTGTCTCTCCTGTTTATTTATCTCAAGAATATTTTTTACCAGCGGATAAAGCTGCGGATT
>USNJ01000049.1 GCA_900556055.1 uncultured Ruminococcus sp. | reverse complement strand
GGACGCACCTCTGGTGCACCAGTTGTCACGCCAGTGGCACAGCTGGGCAGCTATGTGCGGAACGGATAAACGCTGAAGGCATCTAAGCGTGAAACCGCCCTTAAGATAAGATATCCCATCTGTTTACAGAGTAAGACCCCTCAAAGACTATGAGGTTGATAGGCCTAATGTGTAAGCATCGCGAGATGTTTAGCTTGCAGGTACTAATCGGTCGAGGGCTTGACCTCTTGCTTCTCTTCAGAAGCTTAACCTTTCGCATTCCTTCCTTATACGAAATTCTTTATTCAATTTTGAAGGCGCTTCGCTTTCATAGTCGGTGTTTGTGGCTGTGAGGTCCCACCTGTTCCCATTCCGAACACAGAAGTTAAGCTCACACGCGTCGAAGATACTTGGCTGGTAACGGCCTGGGAAAATAGAGCAATGCCGACACTTAAATCTTAAAAGCAAAGTTCACCTTTGCTTTTAAGTATATTCCTCCGTAGCTCAGTCGGTAGTAGCACCTGACTGTTAATCAGGGTGTCGCTGGTTCGAGTCCAGCCGGGGGAGCCAAGCTAATTTTAAGGCGACCTAAACGAGAGGTCAGAGAGTAATGTTTGTTAAACTCTTTCTCCTCGGTGTTAGGTTGCCTTAAATTGTTATATATGGCAGTTTTCATCATTGCAGCAAGAGTATTGTTTTATTTATAGTGTGGAAGCAAGGCTTCCGTATGCTTACGTTTATGTAAGTGTACGGAAGCCTTTTTTTATTGTCTAAACGAAAGGAACATTGAAAATGGAAAAAGATATGAAAAGCTACCCCAACAATCTCCTCAGACAGATATTCCCCGGAGAAGAATTTGACGATCTTGCCGATGACAGCGGAATTGCTCTTGACTATGTAATTTCCGAAACTATGAGCGAACGTGAAGCTCTTTTGCTCCGAATGAGGTACAAGGAGAATATGACCTATGCAGATATTGCAAAATTCGTTGGCAATTCATCGTCAACAGTTACTCACAGCATAAGGAAAGCGGAAAGAAAACTTTCACAGCCGATAAGGAAAAAGAAAATTCGACTGGGTATGCACAATCTTTTTAAGTATGTCATTGAGTGTGAGGAAAACCGTCTTGAAGCAATTTACAGGAGGAAAATATCTTCACTTGAAAGAGCAAATGCAATTCTCAAACAAGAGAAATTTGTTCCCGAATCTCCGGAACCTGATATTATTGACGAGGGAATAGAGGTTCTTGACCTTTCCGTGAGGTGCTACAATGTCTTGCGCCGGGGAAATATTATGACCGTTCGTGACCTTGTAGAAGCAGAACCCGAAAAAATATATAATCTTCCCAATCTGGGCAGAAAGTCACTTGAGGAATTGCTTGATGTTTTGTTTGAGAAAGGATTTGCGTACAAGTCAATGGAAATTTGGCGGAGCTATGAGGGCGGTTTGTAAAAGAGGTGTGAGGTATGTCAAAAATAGAATTCGATTACTATTACGGAGCAGAAGCCGAGCAGTTTACCTTTATTCGTGTGCCTAAAGTTCTATTTACGGATAAAGAGCATTTCGGCAGCTTATCCAACGAAGCAAAGTTAATGTATGGCTTGCTTCTTGAACGAATGAGTCTTAGCAGAAAAAATAATTGGATAGATGATGAAAACCGTGTCTACATAATTTTTCTGATTGAAGAAATTGAGGAGATTATGGACGTGTGCCACGATAAAGCATTGAACATTCTGAAAGAGCTTGATGATGTGAACGGTATCGGACTTGTAAAGAAAAAACGCAGAGGTCTGGGTTTGCCGTCAATACTTTATGTGAAAAATTTCATCATAAACGAATCTGACAGTTTGCAGAATGGTAAGCAGGACAATACCGATAATTCAGAGCATACTTCAAGAAGTCTGAAAAACGGATTTCTTGAAGTCGATAAAACAGACTTCAAGAAGTCGGAAATATCGACTTCTGCAAATCGAAAAAACAGACACTAATAATACTGAAATAAATAATACTGATTTGAGTTATACTGATTATCAATCCATCAATCAATCTGCATCGCCGCATTCTCGATTGATTGATGAGATTGACCGAGAAACATTAGAGCAATCTGTAAAGGAACAAATCGAGTATGACAATCTTATCACTCACCCCGATGAAGCTGTTGTGAGTATGGTTGAAGAAATCAAAGACCTTATCGTTGATGTTATCAGCGGAGAGAGAAATATTTTTATCGAGGGCAAGAGAGTTTCGGAAGAAGCTGCACGGTCCGCATACCGAAAGCTGACGAGCGAGCATATCACGGATGTGCTGCGGAACATTCTGAACTATCCCGGAAAGATAAGTCGGATTGACCGCTTTCTGACGGTAGCATTGTATAACTCGGCGTTCACGCTTACGAACCAAACGTTCAGCGGCTTTGAACACGATATGGGTATGAAACTTATTTAGCAGGAGGTTGAAGAAATGGGAAAGCATAAAAAATATTTGTCTGTTTCTGAATTTTGTGAGATGAACGGAATACCGAGATACAAGTTTTACAAAATTCTGCATCATCACCCGGAGCTTGCGAGGAGAATCCGCACAAGCACATCGGGAGAACGACAGCTTGACGAACTGTCTTTGAAAACGGCAAAGGCAATTTTTCGGAAAGAGAAAATCGAGGACAAGCGAAAATTATCTGCCAATGCTGCTGCCGATGAGATAAATATTCTTGCCGTTCAAGTCGATGAGCTGAGAGAGCAGCTGAAAAATCTTCAAAGCGAAAACGAACAGTTAAAAAAATTTCTCGGCAGAGAGAAGAAGGACGGAAGAAAAAACAAAGCAATAGCTTCTGCCGTTCTGAAAAAATTGGGCAGAGATTATCTTCCCGGCGATGAAAAAAGATTGGCTGAATATCTTTCAAGCTGTGCTGATTTCAAAATCTTTATGGACAGCAGAATAGAAAAAGCAGAGGAGTGTGATTTTAAAAATGAGGATAGATGAAATTGAAAAGCTGGACAGAAATTTTCTGACGGCGAGCGAAGCTGCTGCGGCCATTGGAATTTCTCTTGCTACGTTTTATCGGAACAAGAGCAAAATGGAATTTCCGATTATCCGAATCGGCAGGCAGATACATATTCCGAAAGAGCCGTTTTTGAATTTTCTCCGATATGGTGAGTGTAAAAAAGTTGGAGAGGAGCATCATTGAACGAAAATTTTTTTGAAAAAGTAACAACGGTGTGTTACGGAAATGTTCAAGAATGGGACAGCAGAAGTGAAGCAAAAAGATATTTTCTTGAAGCTATGCTTAACTCGGACGGCTCTGAGCGTGAGAGATATTCTAACGTTTATCTGAAAATTATGCTGGGTTATTCTTATTGCACCGACAGCGTTGAGGACTGATTTCCTCAATTCTCCCTTGTGGAAAATGCGAATTATACCGCATTTTTTCCATGGTTGGGGGGTGTCAACGGTTGAAAGGCGGATGGTGGGGCAGTTCCCCGCAAGCGTAGAAAGGTCATATGACCTTTCGCTGCCGAACACGCAGATTCGGCATTCTTAGGGAAAATCCCTAAAACCCTGATAAATATGGAGATGATAGAATATGCCAACAAGAAAGGGCAACAAAGCGATAGTTATATATTTTTCCCCGGAGGAATGGAAGGTTGTTTGCAGAAAGGCAAAGGCGGCGAATTTGAAAAACGGAACATATATCAGAGTGTCTGCCGTGAAAACAGAAATCAAGATTTATGATTTGAAAGAAATTCTTGCAATCAAAAGAGCATTGGAATCAGTTGGAAACAACGTTAATCAGGTGGCAAGGACTGTGAACAGAACAGGAGCTGTCTACCAAAAAGACATTGAGGAATTGCAGGAGGAATTTAAGTATTTCAAGAACGCAATCAAAAATTATCTGTTTGAAATTTCTCCAACGCTTATTGTGTGAGGTGGGATATGCCAATTATCAAACATATTCCAATCTATTCTGCACCGAAAAAGTTTCTTGCTTACATTTCCAACGAGAAAAAAATCGAGGGGACTTTAATCACGGGATTGAATTGTTCGACCAATGCGGCAAGTGCATACGAGGATTTTAGACTTCTCTTTGAGAGATTTTCCAACAAAAGATTTTTCAAACGTTCCATAAAAGAAGAAACCACCGAGCGAGAAAAACGGCAGATTCGTCTGCACCATTACATCCAATCTTTTAACCCCGGAGAAGTGTCGGCGGCGGAAGCTCATAGGATTGGCTTGGAGTGGGCGGAAAAAGTTTTCGGGAAAAATCATATGGTTTTGTGTGCGACACATATTGATCGCTGTCACGTACATAATCATTTTGCCGTTGCACCTTATGACCTTGACGGAAAACACTGGTATGCGAACAAGGAAAGTTTACGGCGTTGCAGAAAAATATCCGATGAAGTGGCAAAATCTCACAGCCTTTCAATTATTGAAAAGCCTAAGTATCGACCGAACCACAAGTACGGCGAATACAAATTGCGGCGAGAGGGAAAGTCTTGGAAACAGAATTTGTGTGACGAGATAGACAGGCTTGTTGCGAAAGACAATGTGCATAGCATTGACGATTTGATAAAAGAGCTTGAAGCGAAAGGCTATGGAATTAACCGTGGAAAATATCTGGCGATAAAGGTTCGGCCGAATCGGAAAGCAATCCGCACGTTTCGTTTGGGTGACGGATATTCTCTTGAACATCTGGAGTATCGCATTGCAAACAAAAATATGGAGATGCCACTATCACAGGCTTTGAAGTATGAGGGGATTCAGCGAGAGTATGCTTTGTGTATCAGGCAGATACAGATTGAGCTTTACCGCAAACCCGAAGCGGACAGGCTGCACCTTGCGACTTATCGGGAGGTTGTGAAGTCCTCGGAGCTGCTTTTCTTTTTGCAGGAGAATGATATTCATTCGGCTGATGATTTCAAGAAAGCTGCTGCCGATGCGGACAAGGCACTTGCCGATTTGAAAAATGAGAAGAGCGAGCTTCTGAAGAAAATTGCAGAGGAAGAAAAGCTGATTGATGAAATTCCGAAATATCTGGAAGTGCTGAGCCGTAAACCCTTGCTTGCAAAGGACATCAAGGAGCTTGCAAAATACAATTACATCAAGGACGCAGGAGTGAAATCGGCTGATGATATTTCCGTCCATCAAGAAAAACTTGCGGATATGAAACGGCAGCTTGAGAGAATGGAAGAAAAAATTTCCTCCGCTTATGAAAAACAGAGGACTGTATGTGACTTCTATGATTTTTACGAGAGCCGAATGAAAAGTGATTATGAGATTCTGCTCCAACAGGCTAAAGAGGAAATGGAAAGGATTCGTCTTGCAGAGGAGAAAGAAAGGGCGGAACGGGCAGCGGTGGTTAATGAGAATGTTCGTGGCGGTTCCGGTCGTGGGGCGGTGAGGTAAAAGAACAGCCGTACTCGGATTTTTCCGAGTACGGCTGATAGATATAAATTAACTGTACTACAAACTGTAATTTGACGCTCTATTAATGCTATTAAACCCAATCAATAGCATTCTTTACAAGTTTGACAAATGGTTCACAGGTCAGATTTTGGGTAGTGTGTGCAGGAACGATACAGCAGATTTTTCCCTTGCCATAGGTGTGAATCCATACAGCAGGCTGAACGCCGTTCTTTGAAACGGTTTCTGCAAGAATCGTTGTATCAGCATTCGGAATCATTTTCATTACATAATGTTCGTCAAAATCAGGGAATGTGAATTTGCCAATGCCTTCAATAATCGGATGTTCTGCTATCGGTTTTACAGTAAGCGGACATTGTTCGGGATGAGTGATAAAGTTACTTCTTACAACATTTGTGAGGATTGCGTGATTTTCTGTGTAATCAGTAAGTGATGCGTGAAGCATAATCGTTCCCATACCATTCTGAACATCATTCAGAAATTTCTCCGTCCATTTTTCATCACACCAGATTGGAGTAGGAATCTGATCATTTTCAATAGGATCTTTGAAAGACAAAAACAAATCAAACTGCCCGTTGAAATAATCATTTGGGTTCTTTGTGAATGTTACTTCATAATCTGCGTTAAACAGATAGTCCATCATAGGCTTGATGGAATCATCGTGATGCCAGTAATCGTGTACCAAAACAAATACTTTTTTACTCATAAGTTATACGTCCTTTTATCACCATTTTATGGCTACGTTTTTGTGAATTCTCGTTTTTTAGATGTGCGTTAAATTCCAATTTATCGGGCAGACGAAAAAATCCACCCAACTACATTTTACCATAAGCACAGCCAAAAATCAACCACGAAAGGAAAATAAAAATGCTCACTCGCTTTTACTACACTCCTGCTGCTTTTCCATAACAGCATTGTACTTTTCAAGCTCGCTCATAACAAATCTTTTAATCTCGGAGGTGGTGGAAACCCCACGCATTGCACACCAAGCCTTGAAATCCTCGGCATCTTGTGTGCGGACTCTTGTACCGAGGGTACGCATATTGTCCTTGTCCCACTTTCGGGCATATCCTTTTTGTTTCTCGGAAACAGGCATTTTTATCGCTCTCCTACTTGCATAAGTATATTTTATCCATTATACCATAGCTTTTGGGAGAATGTCAATGTTACAAAGAGCCAAATTTATTCTTGTAGGTTTGGCTGGAATTACTATTGAAAACTACTTATATAAGTAGTATAATGTGAGTGTAATTAAAAAACAAACACAACAAACCAAAGATGTTCCGGTGGAACATCGGGGAAAGGAATGATTTATATGAATAACACCGAAAGTGAGCTTTATATAGCAAGGGCAATGCTTAACGCAAAGACAGCGGTTATCGCAGACCGTGAAAACCGTGAACAGCGTATCCGTGAAAAGGCGGTTAAGGCGTTTGAGGAACGCAGTAAGCCAAAGGAAAAGCGTGAGCCTATGTCAGCCGAGGATAGAAAGGCAGTTTTTAACAGTCTGAAAAGGCTGAACGGCGGTAAAACATAAGATACCCAAGTTTAAAAATATACTATATAAATTGGAGGAATGAATATGTTTAGAATTTCAGAAGAAAGCTATGAGAGAGTAACCGAGATACTTGAGGACATCGGCTATGCTTGCGATGTTGAGGAAGAATATGAGGAGTGGGAGGACGCTGCGAGAAGTTCGTTCGCTTCCGTTCTCGATGAGCTTGACACCAATCAGTTTGATATGACCTGTGCTGCTATTTCTGAGAGTATTCACGATGAATATTTTGAGGGCAATGAAAACTATGCAAAGGGTATTCGTACTGCGTTTTACGGCTATCTCATAGAACGCAGGGACTACCTTGATTTTTACGAGGACTATGACAAACCCGAACTTCCCGATGATGCCGATGAGAATGAAATCTTCGAGTATGAGGAGAGATTGGAGGTCTATAACCGTAAGAAAGAGTATAGCGGTTGCGTGGAGAAGTGGATTTCGGATATAGGCAGTATTTCATTTAAGGAGGGAGAATAATGAGCAAGGTTATAACCATAGCAAACGCAAAGGGCGGTGTAGGAAAATCCTCCACATCGACCGCACTTGCGGCAATTCTGAGCGAGAGAAGTTACAAAACGCTTCTTATCGACTGCGATACACAGTGCAACAGTACCGATACTTACAGAGCAATGACCGAGGGTGTTGCTACCGTTTATGATGTGCTTTTGGACGAGAGCCGATTGAGCCTTGACGAAGCAATTCAGCATACCGAGTGCGGAGATATTCTTGCAGGGGACAGCCTGCTCCGTCAGGCAGATGAAAAGCTGAAAGGAAGTGTTGACGGACTTTATCGAATGGCAGATGCTCTTGACGGCTGCGAGAATTATGACTACATAATCATTGATACTGCACCTGCTATGAACTCTATACTGCATAACTGCCTTATTGCCGCAAACGAGGTTATTATTCCGGTAACGGCGGACAGATACGCTTTGCAGGGACTTTCACAGCTCTTTGAAACTATCCGAGCTATTCGGAAAAGGCAGAATCCTAGTCTGAATGTTTCGGGACTTCTGCTTACCAAGTACAACGGACGTGCAAATCTTTCGAGAGAGGTCAGAGTTTCCCTTGACGAGGTTGCGGAGCAGATGAATACAAAGGTTTTTGACACGGCAATAAGGGGGTGCATCAAGGTTAAAGAAGCACAGGCGAGAAAACAGACACTTATTGCGTATGCTCCCAAATGCACGGCTGCCGAGGACTACAACAGGCTTGCAGATGAGCTTATAGGTTGATGTTCCACTGGAACATTTATGAAAGGAGTTTTTATTGTGGCGAGAAATGTAACAAGCAAATTCGGTGTAACGGACGGTCTGGATTTTACTTCCGAACAGGGGATAACGAGCATTGCGATAGACAAGCTGATACCATATCACAATCACAGATTCACTCTTTATGAGGGCGAGCGTTTGGAGGATATGATTCAGAGCATCAAGAAAAACGGCGTGATTACTCCGATAATCGTTCGCACAGCAAACGGAGGAAAATATGAGATTTTGTCGGGGCATAACAGAGTGTATGCCGCAGGACAGGCAGGACTTGAAAGCGTTCCTGCTGTTGTAAAGGTGAATTTATCCGATGAAGATGCTGAAATCTTTGTTGTGGAAACAAATCTTATTCAGCGAGGTTTTTCCGATCTGAAAATATCCGAACAGGCATTTGCGGTTGCACTCAGGTACAACAAGCTGTTTGACGAGCGAAAACGAAAGGAAATATGTGACGAGCTGTATTTCATCGAGAACGGCAAGCACCGTCCCGAAGATGTTCCACCGGAACATCTTACAACGAGAGATGCAACAGCGGAGGAATACGGCATAAGCTCCGCAACGGTGGCAAGGCTTCTCCGCATAGACAAGCTGATAAACGAGTTCAAGGAGCTTGTTGACCGTGGAAATATAAAGGTTCGTTCTGCTGTTGACCTTTCATATCTTACAGAGGAACAGCAGAGAAATGTGTACAAGGTTATGACCGAAAAAGAGGTTACTGTCATTGATATGAAAATGGCGAAACAGCTCCGTGAGATAGCATCATCTTACACGATAGTCACCGGTGAACTGATAACCGAGGTACTGAACGGTGAGTACGGTTCGGACGAAAAGCCAAAGGACAGGGGAGAAAAGATAACGCTTCCCACGGCTACATACAAGCGGTATTTAAGCAGTTATTCCAAAAAGGAAGCAAACGAGATAATAGAAAAGGCCCTTGCTCTGTACTTTGAGCAGGGCGAATAACGGAGGTATTTAAAATGGAAAAGATGATTATTCAAGGCAAGGTAAAAGAGGTTTTTATGCTCAAAGAAACAGGCAGAATGCTTGATATTTTCGGCGTGAGGATAGCACAGGTGGACGGATTGGAGCTGCTTGTGGAGTGCGAAGCTGCCGAGCTTGACAAAAGGCTTCACCCCGGAACGAAAATTGCGGTTCTGGCTTACAGCACGGACAGGGACGATGACGGAAATCCTGCGGACAGGATTGTGGCTAAGACTTTGAATTATTGATACTGTTTAAATAGGTAATTGCAAAAGGCTCAACGGGAATTTTCCTGTTGAGCCTTTATCTGTATTTTATATTGTCGATAAACTGGAATTTGAAGCTGAGCCAGCTTCACCGCATTTTTTAGTTATTTGATATTTCATAACATTGATTTAAACTGATACAAATTGGAATTTCTTTGATAGAAATCAAATATATTCAACACCTGATTTATTAAGCCTTTCGTGGGCTTTGGCAACTTTTTTAGGAGAAAACACCGTTGCGGTTCCTTTGCTGATAATTTTTGCATTTATTCCCCGTTTTGCTGCGCCAAGTGCCGTTGCAGTTACGCAGCCACATTCGTCCAATCCGCAAAGATGAAGTGTTTCGTATCCTTTTTTCTGAATAAGCTCACGCAGTTTCTTGTTTGAAAGCGCATCGCTAAAAAGTTTATCAAAACAATAATCTGACACAATGTCTAATCCTCTGAAAAGTTCGGCACCCTCCGTTCCTGCTATTGAATAACCAAACAGAAGTCGATTGGTTGGTAAATCCTGAATAATATGGCGTATGTAAATAATATCACAGAAATTATCTTGGTATTGGTGTATAAGTTCATTGACTGCGGCTGTAAGTTCAGCGGTGTTGTAGGAAAATATATCCTTTCTTTTTTCATAAAGGTAGTCATTTTGCATATCTATGACAATCAGTGCAGTTTTCATATTGATTTTCCTCCACAAATTCCGATTTATCGGGCAGATGAAAACTCCACCCAATTACATTTTACCATAAGCACAGTAAAAAATCAATCGTCCTTAAGAAACTTATATGCAGGAATATCCAAAGCCTTGGCAATGTCAAACAGGGTATCGAGAGATACTGTGCGGTTTACGTTCGGTGCTTCTACCGCACCTATAAAAGCTGTGTTCTTGTTGATTTGCTCTGCAAGCTGTTCCTGTGTTATCCCTTTCAGCTTGCGGTAATAGCTGATTTTCAAACCGATTCTTCTGTATTCTTCGTAATATTCCTCTTTCATATCGCCACCGTCCTTTTATAACCATTTTACCAAAAGCCATTGACAATTTGAATTTAGTAGAATACAATAAATATTGTATGGCATACAATAAAATATATTCTGACTACAAAAAATCGGGCGGTGTGCTGTATTGTCCGTACTTTTACACATTACTTTTGATAAAATGTATATAAGGGGTAATTTACCCGAAATAATATTAAGGAGAGGTTAAGATGAAAAAGAAGAAAACAAAGAATGTGCTGTTGTGGGTAATAACTGCGATGGTAACGCTGCTGACATTCAGCGGCTGTATGTCTGATGCTGTCGATAGCGGAGCTGTACAAGCGGAAAGCACGTTGTCTGTGCAGGAAAGTTATGATACAGCGGAGCTGACGGATATTATCACGGAAATATCAGACACGGCAGAAATCAATGCTGCGCAGACTGAGGGACAGATTATAGAGCTTTCAAAAAAACAAGTCACTGCGAAAAGCACTGCGGCAAAGAAAAAGAAGTCCGTCAAATCAACTTTCTCCATACATTTCATTGATGTGGGACAGGCAGATGCGGCACTTGTCGAGTGTGACGGACACTATATGCTGATTGACGGCGGCAACAAAGAAGATTCAGACCTTATCTATTCCGTGCTGAAAAAAGCTGCCGTTCCAAAGCTGGATATTATCGTAGGAACTCACGCTCACGAGGATCATATCGGCGGCTTGCCCGGTGCGCTGAATTACACAACGGCAGACCTTGTTTTATCTTCCGTGACATCATATAACAGCAAGGCGTTTAAGAATTTCAAGAAATATGCCGACAAGAACGGCGGCGGACTTGTTGTTCCGAAGGCAGGGGATACATACAGTCTGGGCAGCTCCGATGTGAAAATTATCGGTGTGAATGAAGCGGACGGTACAAACAACTCATCAATCGTTCTGAAAATCACTTACGGAAAGACCGAATATCTCTTTACGGGAGATGCGGAGCGTGAAGCTGAACAGGCTATTCTCAACAGAGATGAAGATATTTCGGCAAATGTTCTGAAAGTGGGACACCACGGCTCGGATACAAGCACAAGCTATGTATGGCTGCGTGAAATAATGCCCGAATATGCGATTATCTCAGTAGGCAAGGGCAACAGCTACAACCACCCCACCGATGAGGTTCTGTCAAGGCTTCGTGATGCAGATGTTCAGACCTACCGCACCGACCTTAACGGCGATATTTTTCTTACATCTGACGGAAAGACTATAAGCATAACAAGTGACAAAACCGCTTCAAAGGACGAGATTTTTAAGGCAGGAGAAGTTGTCACCGAAAAGGTTACACAGGCAACAACACAGCCTGTTGTTACCGAAAAGGCAGACAATAACGCAGCAGGACAGAATTATGTTCTGAACACAAACACAAAGAAGTTTCACTACCCCTCTTGCAGCTCTGCAAAGCAGATTAAGGACAAGAACCGTGATGAATACACGGGTACAAGAGATGAGCTGATTGCTATGGGTTATTCGCCCTGCGGAAAATGTCATCCTTGATTGGCAGTTGAGCTTCATAAACTAAAATAATCGGAAGATAAGACAGCAGCAGGCATTTACACCCCTGCTGCTGTCTTGCGTTTACACCGCACAAATCCGTCTTAAAAATTCCGCAGAACGCTGTAAAAATCGCCCGAATAACCCCTCAAACCCGTTCATAATCTGTTGAAATAACCAAAATCGAAAAAATGGAAAAAAACGATTGACATACAAGCCAAAATGGGTTAAAATAAAATTAAGCAAATATAAATTCACATATTATTTACATCAAATTCAAAGGAAAGGGATG
>USNJ01000048.1 GCA_900556055.1 uncultured Ruminococcus sp. | reverse complement strand
TTATCGACAGGCAAGTAAGCACTGTTGTTATAGAAAGCGCCTGTACCATTAGACATCCAAAAACCCAAGAGGAAATCTCTTGGTATTTTTCATAGTAAACCTCCTGAAATTATTATGAGTATTCGGTTTTTCTCATAAATCACTTATTTATTATAACAACTTTTCGCAAGTTTGTCAACACGGCATTTGTATAACTTTAAACGCTCTCTTTTGTATAACTTAACAAATTAAACGTTTAAGATTGATGTAAAATGACAGTTCAGATTAAATTAACCTGCATTTAACTTAAAATTTAACTGCGATAAAGAGAAAACCCGACTGTCTTGCGGACAATCGGGTATGGGGGATTTATGAAAAACCTCGGATAAGGATAGTGGTTTGTTCGCTGCCCTTTCCATGCCCGGAAGGACAGCATTTTTCGCAAATTTGTTCAGCCGTTATTTTTTGCGGCTGTTATATGGTCAAACAGTGCCTTGGATATTTCCGCGGACAGCTGTGAGGCAATCGCACGGGAACGCATCAAGGGGGAAAGCGTTCCCGCATTATATATTTAAAGAGAAATTTTATGAGCTTTTTTCATTTTGTCTTTTCCTCTTTGACTATGGTTAAAGTATATACTGCCAATGTGATAGAAATATGAAAGCGTAATGAAAAGCAGGCAAAATATACAAAAATGCATAAAAAATCACTGCGCGTCCCGCTAAAACGCACAGTGATTTTATGCACAAAATATTCACTTTATAATATCATTCGGCAGCAACGACTGCTTTTTCAACTCTCAGCATATTTGTGGTTCCCGAAACGCCGAGGGGGATTCCGGCTGTTATAACGACAATATCGCCGTTTTCGAGGAGACCGCTCTCGACCGATCTGCTGAGTGCATGCTCAAAAAGCTCATCGGTACTGGATTTTTCATCGATAAGAACTGGATAAACACCCCATGAAAGATTCATCTGACGCATGATTATGCTGCTTGTAGCGCAGCCGATTATCATGCAGCCGGGGCGGAATTTCGATATCATTCTTGCGGTTGCACCCGACTTTGTAACGGTAACGACAGCCTTTGCGCCGAGGTCAAGTGCGGTTGTTACGGCAGCATGCGAAACTGCATTTGCGATGCTTGTGCTGTGGTCGGCAGCTCTTGCATACAGGCGGCTCTCGTAGTTTATATCCTTCTCGGTCGTTCTTGCGATAAGCGCCATAGTCTGGACTGCCTCAACAGGGTGCTTGCCCGCAGCAGTCTCGCCCGAAAGCATGATCGCAGATGTTCCGTCATATATAGCATTCGCAACGTCTGTGATCTCCGCTCTTGTCGGACGGGGATTTGTTATCATTGATTCAAGCATCTGAGTCGCTGTGATGACCTGCTTGCCGGCCTTGTATCCCTTGCGGATAATATCCTTCTGGATAGCGGGGATCTGCTCAAAAGGTATCTCAACGCCCATATCGCCTCTTGCGACCATTATGCCGTCAGCAGCTTCGAGTATCTCGTCGATATTCTCAACGCCCTCCATATTTTCGATCTTTGCGATGATCCTGGGCGAATACCAGCCAAGGCTGTGGCAGAACTTTCTGAGGTAGTTCACGTCAGCAGCAGAACGCACAAACGATGCCGCAATAAAATCATACTGCATTTTTGCGCCGAATTCGAGGTCGGACATATCCCTTTCCGAGAGATACGGCATAGAAAGCTTTGCTCCGGGGATATTAACGCCCTTGTTATCGGAAAGCGTACCGCCGTTTATTATCTTGCAGAGTATCTCCTTGCCGGATATCTTCAGCACCTTCAGCTCGATAACGCCGTCATTTATGAGTATCGACATTCCGATGCTGACATCTGCGGGAAGCTCCTTGAATGAAACGGAGACCTTTTCCGCCGTACATTCAATATCTTCGGTAGTGAGGATTATTTCGCCGCCGTCCTTTATTTCGACGGGCTTGCCGTCCTTGAATTTTCCGAGGCGGACCTCAGGTCCCTTGGTATCCAGCATTGTCGCAATGGGCAGTCCAAGCTTTTCTCTGAGCCTTACGACCTGCTCAAAACGCTTGCGGTGCATCTCGTAATCGCCGTGCGAAAAGTTGAATCTTGCGACATTCATGCCGGCTTTCATCATGTTTTCGAGTGTTTTATCATCGTCGGTCGCAGGTCCTACTGTACATACAATTTTAGTTTTTCTCATTAGTTTCAGCTCCCATACCTTAAGTAAAAACCGTTCATGCCATTCAGGTGAATTGACCGGATTTCAAACATCAAAAATTTTCTCCTACTTTAAAGTATAAATCAGGCTATGTCAAATGTCAAGACGGCAAATTTCACTATGCATTTCAACCTTTTTCCGCATTTTTTGTAGAACCGCACCAACAAAAAAATGCAGGGCGAAGATTTGTAAAATTCACGTAAAGCTATTCACAGTGAACGGAAAGCACTCCGTCCGTCATTTTGATCTTGTCTGCGGTATATCTGAAAAGCTCCTTATTGCTGGGAAGAGCCACAAGATAGCGTATCTCGGTGTCTCCCCCGTTTCCTACAAGTATTTCCGAATTTATCGGGATAATACCTGTTTTTCTGAAAATCGCTGCGATCTGCGGAACAGCGTCGTTCAGATCGCCTACCTTTACAGCGATGGTTCCCGTTTCACTGCGCCCCATGAAAATATGCTTTGCTGCCCTGAGAGTCAGGAAGATAAGCAGTGTCGCCGCAATACCTCCCGCATAAAATCCCGCACCGAGTGCAAGTCCTACGCAGGATACAGCCCACAGACTTGCAGCCGTCGTCAGTCCCTTTACACTGAATCCCTCTTTGAGTATGGTTCCCGCACCGAGAAAGCCTATTCCGCTGACTACCTGCGCTCCAAGTCTTGTCGGATCGACGTTCATTGCCCCCTGATAGCGCACGCAGACAAATTCCGAGGTTATGACCGTAAGTGCCGCACCTATGCAGACAAGAATATGCGTCCTTATTCCTGCGGGACGGTTTATGTGTTCCCTGTCATTTCCGATAAATCCGCCGAGCATTCCCGCAGCGATAAGCCTCAGCACAGCCTTTACGCCGAAAGACACCTCCGCATATGGGATCAGCATATCTATAAGCCTGTCGATCATACTACCGCCTCCTTTTTTATATTATACCATTTAAATGGCAATTTGTAAATCCCGCATACAGCATTTTCCCGACATATTTATTATAAAATATGTCTCCGCAGCATAATATCAGTACATAAATAAGACTCATATATTGTGAATATTGCTGAACAAACGCCAGATATATTGACATTAATACGTTGAATATGCTATAATAATTATCAACATATTGTTCAGTCAAAAAGGGGGAAAGCTGTATAATGAGTGAAAATAATTCCATATCGCTCAGCACTCTTATAACAGAAAAAATGGTGAATATCCATCTGATAACGATATTCAGCGTTTGCCTGATCTTCGGGGTCGTAAATATAATATCCGGTGCAGTGACAGCCGGATTTATCACCGCATCAGTAGGTGTGATCGTAACGGCAGCAGTCTTTCTGATGAGAAGATCGTCTGCGCCGGCAGCAAGAGGCATGATACTCTCGCAGGCACAGCTGCTCACTATCCTGATAATCTCGACCGCAAAGCACGAACTTCAGGATATGTTCCCACTTATCCTGGCATCAATGGCGATCGCAGCGATTTATTTCAGCAGAAAGAATCTTATTGTTCATTGGGTCATAATGGATGCTGTATCCGCAGCGGGACTGTTTTTCAGGAATATATTTTATGAGGGCGCATCAACCGAAAGCATTATCAAAGGAATACTCGGCATAAATATCGGTGCTGTTCTTATCATGTATCTCGTGAAATGCTTAGTAAGATTTATCACCGAAGCGCAGACCGCAAACGAAAAATCAACAGCACTTCTCGATCAGGTGAATGAGCAGATGTCCCGCACAAGTGCGCTGATGGACAGCCAGTCGGAGACCGTATCACAGATCGCCGAAATATCAGGCAAGCTTGCAGAATCCGTTTCCGATATGGAAAATATATCCACATCACTGAGCGCATCGGCAGAGGAACAGGCATCCGCAATAGCCGAAATAACCGAGAATATCTCACGCATATCCGATGATGCGGAAAAGAGCCAGAACGAGTCCGAAAAGGCAGCGGAAGCCGCAAAGCAAAGCTCCGACATGCTGATCGAAAATAACGAAGAAGTCAAGAATATGCTAGCCGCCATGGACGAAATGACCGACGCTTCACACCGCATAGAGGGCATAATCAAGACGATAGAGGACATAGCGTTCCAGACGAATATCCTTGCGCTGAATGCATCTGTCGAGGCAGCAAGGGCAGGCACAGCCGGCAAGGGATTTGCAGTCGTTGCCGATGAGGTGCGCAATCTCGCAACGAAATCCGCCGAAGCCGCAAGCAGCACATCCGCACTTATCGGAACATCTATCAGTGCTGTTGACAAGGGCATGACGCTTGCTAAAAATGTCGCCGATAGAATGGAAAATGTCATTGGCATTTCGGGACGCAGTTCCGAGCATGCCCGCCTTATCACTGAAATGACACAGGCTCAGGCTGAATCCGCAGCTCAGATAATGAGCAAAATGAGCGAGATCTCAGAAGCCGTGAACAGAAACTCGCAGACCGCAGTTTCAAGCACAGAAACAGCTTCCAAGGTCGCAGATGAGGTAAGGCAGCTAAAAAATATCGCTGATTCGGCAGTCTTATAAACAAAAAATTCATAAAATAACTATTGACAAAACATATTCGCCGTGCTATCATGTATACATAAACCAAATAAACCGATGACGGAGAAGTAAAACCGTTTCACGGGCTTGCAGAGAGTCGGGGCAGCTGAAAACCGACAGCCACGGTGCGGACAAATGGGCTCCTGAGGGTGCGGAGGAAATTCCGCAACGTGTGCTCACGTTACAGGGCAGAGAGTTTAATGATTTCGGCGACTCTTATTGAGCGGATATTCGGTTGAATATCAAGCAAGGTGGTACCGCAGGTGTGTTTATTTCACGTCTGTCCTTGAGTTATCTCATGGGCAGGCGTTTTTATTTTGCGTCCACGCTCATCGCCGCATTTTGAAAGGTGGATTTCTTATGAAAATCGCAAACGTATTCAAGAAGACCGCAGCAGTTTCCGCAGCGTGCCTTACAGCACTCACAGCTTTCGCCGGCTGTTCATCCGATGCAAAAAGCTCCGATTCCGAAAAGAAGAGAGTCGGCGTTATCCAGATCGTTGAGCATCCCTCGCTGAATACTATCAGAGACAGCTTCACTGAAAGAATGAACGAGCTTGGATTTACCGACGAAAACACAGTATTTGATTACAAATCCGCAAACGGCGAGGTTTCCACAGCAAATTCGATAGTTGACGGCTTCAAGTCCGACAAGTGCGATATCATCGTTGCGATCGCAACTCCGACAGCTATGGCTGCTGCAAATGTTTCCGATGAGATACCCGTTGTATTCTCCGCTGTTACCGATCCTATCGGCGCAGGTCTTTGTGATTCGCTTGAAAGCACGGGAAGAAACATCACAGGCACTTCCGATGCGCTCCAGGTAAGCAAGATCCTTGATATGGCACTGACTGTCACACCCGATATCAAGAAGCTCGGCTATCTTTACAATTCCGGTGAGGATAACTCCGTTTCCTGCCTTGAACAGGTGAAGGCTTATCTCGCTGACAAGGATATCGAACTTATCGAAGCAGCTGTTACAAACACTTCCGAAATTCAGCAGGCTGCACAGTCACTTGCTGAAAAGTGCGATGCTGTATTCTCCCCTATCGACAACACAGTTGCTTCCGCAATGCAGGTAGCTGCTCAGGTATTCATCGATGCTAAGATCCCCTTCTATGTAGGCGCTGATTCAATGGTAAATGACAACGGCCTTGCAACAGTCGGAATCCAGTACACAGACCTCGGCCGTGAAACAGCTGACATGACAGCTTCTATCCTGAACGGTGAAAAGCAGGCAAAGGATATCCCCGTTAAGGTATTCGATGAAGATCTTTCGATATTCGTAAACGAAAACACACTGAATGCACTCGGTCTTACACTTCCCGAATCCATTGCAAACGATCCTAAGCTCGTTATGATGGGCACTTCTTCCGAGGAAACAGCAGCAGAATAATCTGAATACAATAAACTATACTATTATAAATGGGGCGGAGAACATCTGCCCCATGTGTGCTATGAAAGGTGGATAAAGAATGGCAGCTTTTACGGGAGCTTTCGGGCTTGGACTGATCTATGCGCTGCTTGCGCTCGGAATTTTCATCTCATTCCGCATACTCGATATACCCGACCTTTCCGTTGACGGTACCTTTACGCTCGGAGTTGCAGTTTCCGTAGTGTTCGCATACAACGGTCATCCGTTCCTCGGAATTCTTCTTTCGATCGCAGCAGGTGCGGCGGCGGGCATTGTAACAGGCGTTCTCCAGACGAAAATGAAAATTCAGCCTATCCTCGCAGGTATCCTCACCATGACCGCTCTTTACTCGATAAATCTTCGCATCATGGGCAAAAAGCCGAACATCTCACTTTACGGAAAAACAACTGTTTTCAATATCACAGATCTGCCCGATATACTTGTTTCGGGAATTATACTTATCGCAGCAATGCTCCTTCTTTACGGATTTCTGAAAACTCAGCTCGGAATGTCGCTCCGTGCCACCGGTGATAATGAGTTCATGGTCCGTGCGTCGTCCATTGACTCGGACGCTATGAAGATCATGGGATTTGCGATCGCAAACGCTCTTGTATCGCTCTCTGGCGGCGTTCTTGCACAGTATCAGAACTTCGCTGACGCAAACGGCGGTGTCGGAATGCTCGTTATCGGTCTTGCATCGATCATCATCGGCGAAGCTATCTTCGGCAGACGCTCGGTCCTCAACAGCATCATCTCCGCCGTTCTCGGTGCGATCATTTACAGATTTGTCCTTGCTGCGGCACTCAAGATCGGCATGGAAGCCATCGACCTCAAGCTTTTCTCGGCAATAATCGTTGCTGCCGCAATATTTATCCCCGATGTTATCAAGCTGTTCAGGAAAAAGAAAAAGGAGGCTGCGTGATATGCTGGAGCTAAAAAACGTAAACATTACCTTCAATGCCGGCACGGTCAATGAGAGAAAAGCACTCTCCGATTTCAATCTTACACTCAATAAGGGAGATTTCGTCACGGTTATCGGCTCGAACGGCGCAGGCAAATCCACCCTTTTGAACTGCATCTGCGGAAGCTATAAGACGGACAGCGGAACTATCCTGTTAGACGGCAAAAACGTCACTCCCCTCCCCGAATATAAGCGTGCAAGATATATAGGCAGACTGTTCCAGGATCCGCTTAAAGGCACTGCACCGCATATGACTATTGAAGAAAATCTCGGGCTTGCATACAGCCGCGGAAAGCACAGAAGCCTTGCCGCAGGAATAAACAAAAAAGACTGCGAGCTTTTCCGTGAGAAGCTCAGAGAGCTTGACCTTGGACTTGAAGACAGACTAAAAACCCCCGTGGGACTGCTTTCGGGCGGTCAGCGTCAGGCGATAACACTGCTTATGGCAACTATCGTTACTCCGTCACTCCTTCTTCTCGATGAACATACTGCGGCACTCGACCCCAAGACCGCCGACAAGGTAATGGAGATAACCGACAAGATAGTCACCGAAAACAATATCACTACCCTTATGATAACCCACAACATCAAAAATGCCCTTGAATACGGCAACAAGACCATAGTTCTCAGCCAGGGCAGGCTGCTTATGCAGATCGAAGGCGAGGAACGCAGCGGCATGACTGTTGAGAAGCTCATGAAGCTTTATTCGTCAAATGCCGAGGACGCTCTCAGCGATAAAATGATACTTGATTGATATATGCCGATGCATTTTCCGTGCATCGGCTTTTTGTTGACATAAACATTCCGATATGTTATAATATTTGCCAAAGAACAGGAGGGTAAACATCATGGGAAAATTGTACATAGTTGAGGGGCTGCCCTGCTCGGGGAAAAGCACGGCAGCGAAATTCATTGCGGAAAAGGTACATGGGATATGCATTGATGAGGGCAGCGGCAAACACCCTGCCGACTACGAATTTCACGCATTTATACCAAAGCAAGCGTTCAACGGCTTCACGGAAGATGAACTTCTGCATATTTCGGAACATTCGGAGATACGTCCGGACGGATATATCCTCCCTCTTTCGGCAGTAAGCGGGGAACTTTTTGATAAAGCACTGAAGTATAAGATCTACGACTTCCTTCCTTGGGAAACGGAATATCCCATCATGCTTGAAAAATGGCGCAGCTTTGCGGAAAATGCCGATAGCATCTACGTATTAAACTGCGTACTTCTGCAAAACCCTATGTGCGAAACAATGATTCGTTTTAACTTTGACATATCCGTATCAGCGGAATACATAGCAAAGATATGCGAGGTCGTTAAGGATATGTCCCCGACAGTTATCTATCTCAGAAACAACGACATAGCCGAAAGCATAAGAGCCGCACTCCCCGAAAGAGGCGATGACTGGCTTAATTCCGTCATTCATTATCACTGCGACGGCGAATACGGCAAAGCAAACAGTCTGAGCGGATTTGACGGCTATATATCGGCACTTTGCGAACGTCAGCGGCGTGAGCTTGAGATACTTTCTTCGTTGCCTGTAAGGTCAACTGTCATAAACGATCCGCAGAATGACTTCACAACTGCATATTCCGAGATAGAAAAGTTTCTTTGATAAAAAATGCCGCAGTTCAGCGAACGTTGATCCCGAACTGCGGCGTTTTTTATGCAAACAAAAAGCCTGCGTCACAAGGACACAGGCTCAAAAATAACAGGCGCAAAATTATCTGCTTTCCTCAGCAAAACCGCTCTGTACCAGTTCGATAAGACCGTTTACAGCAGCTTCTTCGTCAGCACCGTCAGCAATGATTCTGATAGCTGTACCGCCTACGATACCGAGGGAAAGGATACCAAGAAGGCTCTTAGCGTTTACTCTGCGCTCTTCCTTTTCGATCCAGATAGAGGACTTGAACTCATTTGCCTTCTGGATGAAGAATGTTGCAGGACGTGCGTGAAGACCAACCTGATTCTGAACCATTACATCTTTAACGTACATAATACTTCTCTCCTATCTTATACCCATATCTTAATTAACGATATATAGAAATCGCCTTTGTATATGAATATTATACCCTGTCAGACGGTTATAGTCAACGTAATTTTGTGATAAAAACGAGAATTTTGATAATTTCTGCTATTTGAATTAATCCCGCCCGCTTTTAGGCTGTTTGTTTTGTGAATATTAACTAATCTTCATTGCAAATAAACAAATTTCAACGGCTTTTTTTGTGCAAAAGCAATATTTTTTTCACTATGAAAACGTTTATTATAATTTACATTGTTACAGATAATGGATTTATTTAACAGCTTATTGTGCTATTTATTTCGAGCTGACCATGTTTTCATATGTTGAATAGCTATCAAACCTTTCAACATTGAATATATTTATAGGTCAATGTGCATAATGACGGACAGTCTACGACTGTTCCTCATCGGTTCTGCGGCGGCGTTTTTTCTTAGGCGGTGCCGGCGGATGCAGCTCCATATACCGCTCATACATATCGGGGCGGCGCTCTGCGGTTATCTTCAGCGCCTCCTCATGCCTGAACGCAGCTATATTCTTATGATGTCCCGTCAGCAGGACAGGCGGCACTTCTGCGTCCTCCCAGACCTCGGGGCGTGTGTAATGCGGATATTCAAGAAGTCCGCTGAAATGGCTCTCCTCCTCGTAGCATTCCGAGCTTGGAAGTACACCATCGCACATTCTCGCAACAGCATCGGCAACTATCAGCGCAGGCAGTTCGCCGCCTGTCAGGACATAATCGCCGACGGAGATCTCCTCGTCAACTATTTTATCCAGAACACGCTGATCCACACCCTCGTAATGTCCGCAGAGAATGAAAATATACGGCTTCTGCGAAAGCTCCACCGCCCTTTCCTGCGTAAAGACCTTTCCTTTCGGGGACATATATATAGTATGCGGCTTCTCGGGAATTGTTCCGCAGACAGCGTTATAACACCTGAATATCGGCTCCGCCTGCATGACCATGCCCATTCCTCCGCCATAAGGAGTATCGTCCACGCGGCGGTGCTTATCAAGGGTATAATCCCTTATCTGATGGCAGTGTATCTCGATCTTTCCCGCATTTCTCGCCCTTCCGATGATGCTTTCGGACAGCACGCTCTCGCACATCTCGGGGAAAAGCGTTGCAATATCAATCCTCATTTTCTTTCACGTCCTCGGTATCATCATCGAATATTCCCGCTATCGGGCGGATAAGCAGCTTTCCGCCCTCGATATCCGTCTTTTCGATAAATTCGGGTGCTGCGGGAAAAAGAAAGTCCTTTCCGTTTTTGCGGACGGTGTAGATATCGGATGCGCCATATGAGGAAACATCGGTGATCTTTCCGTAATTTCGTCCGTTATCCGCATCAACAACGTCCAGACCGATCAGATCCTGAATAAAATAGCAGCCCTCGGGAAGCACAGTTTCGTCCCTGTCCATGAAAAGTATCTTATTGCGGAGAGTCTGCGCCTGCTCGGGCGTATCAATGCCCTTTATCTTCATGACAACGACGTTTTTGTGCGGACGTGCATACTCAATTTCAGCAGGATCTTTGCCGTTTGCGTCAAAATAGAGCGTGTCGAATTCGCAGAGAAGCTCGGGATCATCGCACCAATACTGTGCCCTGACCTCACCCTTTATTCCCTGAACAGCGACGATTTTTGCTATTTCGAGATATTTTTTCATCTGATCCCTCCATAAATAGTCCGTACTCAACAACTGCCCATCGGGCAGTTGTTGACTGAAAATCCTGTAATACAGGATTTTCAGCGGCACAAATCAAAGATTTGTGCCGTACTACCTGATTAATGTCTGCTTTTGCCGCCGCTAACGGGCGGCAAGGTGCAAGGATTTTTGGCTAAATCGCCAAAAATCCTTGCACCCAACAACTGAAAAAGCACTCCGAAGCAAAGCTTCTACGCACTTTTTCAGTTGTTGAGCAGACATTAAATAAAAAGGGAACACCGTGCCATTCCGATAAATCGGCGTCACACAATATTCCCTGCAAGTCATATTCTGCGAAATATCAGTCGATCTCAACCATGATCTTCTGGTTTATCTTGCCTGCGCCTGCACGCATAACTGTTCTGATAGCCTTAGCGATCCTGCCCTGCTTGCCGATAACACGTCCCATATCATCGGACGCAACGTGAAGATGATAAACAACAACGCCCTCAGCATCGGGTTCATCTACGGTAACGGAAACGTCTTCCTTATGCTCTACAAGTCCTGATGCGATTGCCTTGAGAAGCTCTTCCATGTCATTCACTCCTTAAAAATGACGATACCGCAAGCTCGCTCACAGTATCAGATTATAAAAAATGCAAGGCGGCACTGACCGCTTTGCAGTAATTAGCTTTGACCCTCGCAAAGAGGTGGGTGTCCTTATCGGAACACCCAAAAACGCATGCAACAAAAATTACAGTACGTTGTTCTTAGCGAAAAGAGCCTTAACTGTATCAGTGGGCTGTGCGCCGTTGGCGATCCACTGCTTTGCCTTCTCAGCGTCGATCTTGATCACAGAGGGCTCCTGGTTGGGATCGTAGGTGCCGATCTCCTCGATGAAACGGCCGTCGCGGGGGAAGCGGCTGTCAGCAACAACAACACGATAGAAGGGAGCCTTCTTGGCGCCAACGCGGCGCAGACGAATCTTAACTGCCATGGTAAATATCCTCCAAAAATTGTTTTGTGCGGCCCTTGCGGGCGCGTTGTTTATATTGTACAAACCCGCAAGGGGGTTGTATCACAAAAAAATCATTTCAGCCCGCGGAAGGCACCGGGATTTCCCATCATGCCGCCCAGCCTGCGGGCAAAGCCCTTGGGGCTCTTTTTGAACTGCTTCATCATCTTCTGCATCATCTCAAACTGCTTGAGCAGCTTGTTCACGTCGGCCACGGTGGTACCGCTGCCGGCCGCGATGCGGCGCTTGCGCTTGGGATTGATGATGGAGGGCTTCTCACGTTCTTCTTTGGTCATGGAATAGATCATGGCCTCAATGCGGTCGAACGCCTTTTCATCGACCTGACTGGGATCGATGCCGCTGCCGCCGGGCAGCATGCTCAGCATCGCGCCTGCACCGCCCATCTTGCGGATCTGTGCGAACTGGTCCAGCATGTCGTTCATGTCGAACTTGTTCTCCATCATCCGCCGGGCGGTCTCTTCGGCAGCCTTTTCGTCTGCCGTTTCCTGTGCGCGCTCGATGAGGCTCAGCACATCGCCCATGCCCAGGATGCGGCTGGCCATGCGGGAGGGATGGAACACTTCCAGATCGTCCAGCTTTTCGCCGGTGCCCTGGAACTTGATGGGCTTGCCGGTAACGGCCAGCACCGAAAGTGCCGCACCGCCGCGGGTGTCGCCGTCGGTCTTGGTGAGGATGATGCCGTCGATGCTCACCTTCTCGTTGAAGGTCTTGGCAACGTTCACAGCGTCCTGACCGGTCATGGCGTCCACCACCAGTAGGGTCTCGTCCACAGGAACGGC
>USNJ01000047.1 GCA_900556055.1 uncultured Ruminococcus sp. | reverse complement strand
AAGCGTTCAGCTTCCGAAACAGGATATCCGCACTCGATTATTTATCGGGTGCTTTTTTGTGCATTCTTGAACGAAAACGAAAGGAATGGTTTTATGTCTAAGTATCTTTTTACTTCCGAATCCGTTACTGAGGGACATCCCGATAAGATCTGCGACCAGATCTCTGATGCAGTTCTTGACGCAATGCTTGCAAATGACCCTATGTCCAGAGTTGCATGCGAGACCTGCTGCACTACGGGACTTGTGCTATGCATGGGCGAAATTTCCACTAAATGCTATGTTGATATCCCGAAGATCGTTCGTCAGGTAGTCGTTGATATCGGATATGACCGTGCAAAGTTCGGTTTTGACGGACACACATGCTCTGTTGTTACATCTATCGACGAGCAGTCAGCTGATATTGCGATGGGCGTTGATGAGGCTCTGGAGCACAAGGACGGCGAAAGCAGCGATTCCAACATGACAGGTGCCGGCGATCAGGGTATGATGTTCGGTTTTGCCTGCGACGAAACTTCCGAGCTTATGCCGCTGCCTATCTCGCTTGCACATAAGCTGGCTAAGAAGCTCAGCGAAGTAAGAAAGAACGGCACTCTGCCATATCTCCGTCCCGACGGAAAGACTCAGGTAACTGTTGAATATGATGACGGAAAGCCTGTAAGAGTAGATACTATCGTTGTTTCCTCTCAGCATGCTGAGGAGGTATCCCTCGAAAAGATCAGAGAGGATATCATCGAAAAGGTAATAAAGGCAGTAGTTCCCGCAGAGCTGCTCGTTGATACAAAGTATTACGTAAACCCGACAGGACGTTTTGTTATCGGCGGTCCCCAGGGCGACAGCGGACTTACCGGAAGAAAGATCATCGTTGACACATACGGCGGATATTCACGTCACGGCGGCGGAGCATTCAGCGGAAAGGATCCTACAAAGGTTGACCGTTCGGCTGCTTATGCTGCAAGATATGTTGCAAAGAATATCGTTGCTGCTGGACTTGCAAAGAAGTGCGAGGTACAGCTTGCGTATGCTATCGGTGTGGCAAAGCCTGTTTCAGTCATGGTCGATACATTCGGCACGGGCATTGTTTCCGACGAGAAGCTTGCTGATGCTGTAAACAAGGTGTTTGATCTCCGTCCTGCCGCTATCATCGAAACACTTGAGCTCAGAAAGCCACAGTACAGACAGCTTGCTGCTTACGGTCACATGGGCCGTGAGGATCTCGGCGTTGCATGGGAAAGACGTGACAAGGTCGATGCGCTGAAGGCTGCTGTAAACGGCTGATAAACATTGCGATCAAATTTTATCCGCAAAGATATCGGATCTCAGCAGAAATATTGAAAACAGTGCGGGAACGGAGTCTTTGAATGATATGGTGAAGGATATCAGAGTCATGGCGGACGAGCTGAAAATACTTACAAAGTAACAAATGCATACAAAAAGGCTGTACGGTCGTGCGGATCGTACAGCCTTTGTTTATATTTCGCTTCGGTTTTCAAGTGCTTTGAACAGGGTAACTTCGTCGGCATATTCGAGAGTTCCGCCTATCGGCAGACCGAATGCAAGACGTGTTACCTTTACGCCCAGCGGCTTTATCAGCCTTGAAATGTAGAGTGCGGTCGCATCGCCTTCGGGAGTGGGGTTGGTCGCCATGATGACTTCATCTATTCCGCCTTCGCCTATCCGCGCGATCAGCTCCTTGATCTTCAGCTTATCGGGAGTGATGCCGTCAAGCGGGGCGATAAGTCCGTGAAGCACATGGTAAACGCCGTTATACTCGTTTGCACGTTCAAAAGCGGCGATATCCCTCGGTGATTCGACTACGCAGACGATGCTTTTATCTCTGCCTATATCCGAACAGATGGGGCAGATATCATTTTCCGAAAGATTCTGGCATATTTTGCAGCGCTTGACATTGTAGTGAGCGTCAAGTATTGCCTTTGCAAATGCTTCGGCCTCCTCGTCGGTATACGACATCATGTGATAGGCGAGCCGCTGAGCGGATTTCATGCCTATTCCGGGGAGCTTTGCAAACTGTTCAGCCAGAAGAACAAGCGGAAGCGCAGTGCTTTGTGCTTTCATATTTTAGAAAAGTCCGGGGAAGGAGATTCCGCCTGTGATAGGAGCCATTTCCTTTTCGGAAGTATCTTCGATCTGCTTAACAGCCTCGTTTACAGCACTGATGATGAGATCCTGGAGCATCTCGATATCGTCCTTGTCAACGACTTCGGGCTTCAGTGTTACAGCCTTCAGCTCCTTCTTTCCTGTCATAACAACAGTTACAGCTCCGCCGCCGGATGTTGCAGTGAACTCTCTCTGCTCGATATCTTCCTGGAGCTTGAGGATCTGATCCTGCATCTTCTGAGCCTGCTTCACCATGGAATTCATATTCTGAGCGCCGCCGCCCATACCCTGTGGTAATCTTGATTTCATATTGGTTTTCTCCTTTAAATCATAGTTGTTTATTGCAATTCGGTTGGGATACCGAATCTCTTGGCTTTTTCGATTATCTCCTTTGCGGGGGGCGTTTCCTCGGCTGCTGCCGATTTCGCCTTGAAGCATCGGATATTATACTGTTTGCCGGTTATCTCGGCAGCTGCCTGACGGAGCTTGTCCGAATTTTCCTTTATGGCAAACAGTTTGGCGAAGAACAAATTGTTCGTCAGAACGACCATATTGCTTCCGCTTTCCCTTGCAGATGAGCCTTCAAGACAGCCTGCTGCAGGGGGGCAAAGCTCTTTATAGCGTTCAAGAATCTCTGCCCAGGATGCGACATTTGTCATCTCATTCAGATTGATCTTTGCAGGCTCGGCTTCGGGAACCTTCTGCGTCTGCGCTGCTGCGGTATGCGGCTCTGCATTCAGTATCGGCACACGCTTTATCTGAGGTGCGGCTGCTGCACCGTTTGAGATGCTCTGTTCAAGTGCTGAGATGCGCTTGTTCAGCCTGTCCGCAAGATCGGAGATATCCGCCCGGGGGTCAGCCGAAACAGCTGTCTGCGTCTGCTTTTTGGTGCATAGCCGGACAAAGCACATTTCCAGTTCAACACGCTTATTTACCGCCTTTGACAGACGTTCATACGTGCTTTGGAGAATGTCGAGCTTGTCCATTATCTCAGGGAGCGTCAGCCTTGATGATATATCTGTCAGCCTGCCGATCTCATCGGGCATACAGGCGAGAATGTCGTTCTGACCGGGTATAGTTTTTATCAGCATCACATTTCTGAACTGCGAGATAAGCTCGGCGCACAGTCTCTGCATATCCTTGGACATGGCATAGAGCCTGTCCGTCACGGAGATTATCCGCGCGATATCATTTTCGGAAACTGCGTCCATTATATCAAAAAGATAGTCACGTCCCGCAATTCCTGCGGCTGATGAAACTGTTTCCGAGGTGATCTCGGAGGAAAATGCAACGCACTGATCGAGCAGCGAAAGAGCGTCACGCATACCGCCGTCGGAGAGCCTTGCTATAAGCTCTGCTGCTTCATCGGCAACAGTGAATGTGCCTTCTTTTTCGGCGATCATTTTTATTCTTGCAACGATATCCTCATTCTTAATGCGTCGGAAATCAAATCTCTGGCATCTTGAAAGGACTGTCGCAGGGACCTTATGAAGCTCGGTCGTTGCGAGAATGAATTTCACATACGGAGGCGGCTCTTCCATTATTTTCAGCAGTGCATTGAAGGCTGCGGGGGAGAGCATATGCACCTCGTCGATGATGTATATCCTGTACTTGCAGCGTTCGGGCATGAAAGCCGCCGCTTCACGCAGATCACGGATATCGTCAACGCCGTTGTTTGATGCGGCATCGATCTCGATTATATCGGAAAGAGCGGAATTTTCTGCATCTTTGCATATGCTGCATTCAAGGCAGGGGTTTCCGTCTTTGGGATTTTCACAGTTTACCGCCTTTGCAAGTATTCTTGCGCAGGTCGTTTTGCCCGTTCCTCTTGATCCTGTGAACAGGTAGGCATGGGCGGTCGTATTGTTTCTGACCTGATTTCTCAGGGTTATTGTATTGTGCGGCTGGGACAGAACATCGTCAAAAACCAGCGGACGGTATTTACGGTAAAGTGCCGTATACATCGGCATGACCTCGCTTTATTTTACACGTTTGCGGTCTCTTCATCATTTTCATCGGCGGGCGGCGTATTGAGATCCAGAAAATCCGCCTTATAGTCAACGGAATTTGCGATCTCCGCATAATACTCCTTAAATCCCGACATATCGGGTACGCCGTTCACGATCGCAAGCGAATAGTATGTACGGCTTTTTTCAAAGTCCTTCATCAGCAGATAGGAAAGCGAACAGCCGCCGAGCGCAAAGCTGTAATTCATGTGCTTTTCCGCTGACAGACTGAAATATTCAAGTGCCTTTTCGGCAATGCCCTTTTTGAGCCAGAGCATTCCGAGGTCGTTATATACACATTCGGGTACGGGATCAAGCGATGTCAGATGACCGTAACATTCCAGCGCATCATCAAACGAACCTGAAGCTGTGAAGCATCTTGCGGCATCGAGATATATCTCGGGAGAATCCATTCCGTGGTCTATCGCCTTGCGGAAATATATGCCCGCATTTGTGGGATATCCGCCGATCTTATAGCACGCACCCATGAGGTTTGCGAGCATAGCCTGCTCATCCTCGGTCATATCACAGCTTTCGGCATCCTTGAAAAGGTTCAGAGCTTCGCCTATTTCACGTCTTTCAAGGGCATTCAGTCCCTTTCTTACAAGGACGGAGGCTTTTTTTTGGTGTGAGAACTCATCGCCGTTCAGCATCGAGGACGCAAGATCGCCCGAGCCTGAGGTGCAGCCAATATAGCCGAGCAGGAACGCCAGCAGGACGGCAACACCTACTGCCGATATCCTTGCGGCTGTCTCAAAGCCCTTATCGTAATATGCATACATTATAAATAAAACGAGCGCCGCCGAAAAGACTGCGCCCGCCAGATACGGGGCAAACCGTACAAGAATTTTTTTCAGCCATTCCAAGAATCTATACATAGCAAAAATCAAAATAAAAATCCGGTATATAGGTGTGCAGGCTTGCTGCGGCACACGAAACGATCCGCTTAATGCTGCTCGGTTCCCCGCCTGACATGGTTCACGGTGTTTCGTTGCACAGGGCCCGCACACCTATATACCGGATTACAGTTGTTGTTAATCCTCTTGAGTTCTAATTATACCATAGTTCCGTTAATATTGCAACAGTATTTTTCATGACATTTTGCACAAATAAAAGATAATTATTTGTATATCATACACAATATACTGTCATATGTTACATTAGCGGACATATATCGGAAAATAAATTTGTGGATTATTTCTGTTTATCTCTTTACATTTTAAGATGAATATAGTATAATAATATAAATTACTGTCTGAAAATCGGTTCGGAGGTATATCTGAAATGTCAGAAAACAATACGGGTACGAAAAAAAGAGGTATCCTGTTTCACATACCGATAATATTGCTTTGCGTATGCGCTTTGTTCTTTTTCGGAGTGCTTGCATACCGTCAGGCGGAACGCAGCCGCATATTGTCGGAAGAACATAAAAATGCATCTTCGTGGAGTGTAGATGCGTCATATGAGGCTGAGATCGGCGGGATAACGCAGTACATACGGGTAAAGGGGGATTTTTCCGAAAATCCGCTGCTGCTCGTTTTTCCCGATTATCCCGGAAAGCTTTCGGCATCGTCGTCATATATGATCCCCGACGGGCTTGAACAGCGGTTCGTGGTAGTTACATGGGATATGAGAGGCACCGGTGTCACACGCTCGATGAACCGTGAAACCGATGATTTTTCCTATAAAAATGTTTCCGATGATGCGGCTGAGATATGCGATCTGGTGCATGAAAAGCTGGGCAGGGAGGAAGATAAATTCTATATCCTCGGATATTCCTTCGGCTCTGTGACCGCTGCCGATTTCTGCCGAAAATATCCGTCATATGCCGAAGCGTATTTCGGAGTATCGCAGGTATGCGATCTTATGAACGGAATGTCATCATCAATAATGAAAGAAGCCGAAAGCTCCATGCTCACGAGCATGAAGGAATTCAACAGATATATGGATGCGGAAAAAGCTGTCACGGATTACGGAACTATTGAGCAGTCCGTTTTTTATGATACTCTTGAACTTCTGGGCTATGGCAGCAGCAGAGCTCCGACATCATATTCTCTTTTTGTATCGCCGTACTGCAAGCTTGGCGATTTGACCGGATTTTCATTCCCGAACAATGATAATGAAGCATTTTTCAGAAGCTTCGTTGAGTTTGATTCACAGCAGTTCGGCTATTCGTTCCAGTTTGTCCCTGTTGTGTTCATATGCGGAAGCGAGGACCTTATAACGCCCGCAGACACCCTGAAAAAGTACGTCGGCGAGGACAGCGAGGCTATAGAAATGATCGAAGGCGGAGGTCATGAACTGCTTTTTGATAACACGGACGAGGTGATGGATATCATCGACAGGCGCATGAAACAGTAACTTTCCATAATCTGTATGTGATAAATTTCGGAAAATTCTGAAAAACCCCTTGTTATTTTCGGACAAATGGGTTATAATAGTATCAGTTCCGAATATAATGTATAAATTGTATAAGGAATCAGGCTGCTTAAGGAGGCATAGCTATGAATGAACAGACTATGACATTTTCCGTCCATGAGGACAGGGAAGGTCAGCTCAGGAAAAATCTTACAATCATATACGACGCCCTCCGTGAAAAAGGCTACAACCCCATAAACCAGATAGTTGGCTACATTCTTTCAGAAGATCCGACGTACATAACAACGTACAACAATGCCAGAAGCCTTATCCGCCACATAGACCGTGACGAGCTTCTTCAGGTGCTTGTGAGATCTTATCTCGGTGAATGATAAATGGGGGATATGCCGCACGGCGTGTCCCTTTTTATGTGTTACAAATTGAAACCGTATTGTAACCGAAAAGTTCTTGGATTTTTGTCCCTGTAATGCTATAATATGCTTGTGATACGGAAAGCTGCTACGGGAAACACTGTTTTTAACGGGCGTTCCCGTAATTCACAAAGGAGCATTTCAGGAATGAAAAAATACGGAGCTTTGCTGGCGGCATTCGCTGCACTTCTGTGCGGCTGCACCGCTATAACCTCTGCCGATACCGTTTCCGTCACGATGCAGAAAACTGACGAACCTTATGAAAGCACTGCTGCGCCGCAGACTGATGTATCCCGTGAGGTCACGGAAGATACCCGGACTAAGGCAGACGCATCGGAAGCTGTCTTTGAAGCTGAGGATAATATCCCCGCAGCGAATGAGGCGGAAAATGTGCCGAGGCTTACCGATGATGAGATATGTGCGCTTGACGGCACAAAGAAGGGCTTCGGTCAGGGACGTGAGGTCGATGAACTTAACCGTCCTTTGGGCGGACTGATGTTCAATGCGGATTATTCCAAGTACGGCGCTTATTCGCTCGATGAGTCGGAAGGTGCTGCAAAGCAGATATATCTGACCTTCGATCAGGGATACGAAAACGGATTTACCGCACCTATCCTCGATACATTGAAGGAGAAGAACGTCAAGGCTGTTTTCTTCCTCACAGGTGATTATGCAAAACGAAACAGCGAGCTTGTGCAGCGTATGATAGATGAGGGACACGTCCTCGGAAATCACGGCATGAAGCACGCTTCCATACCCGAGCTTTCCGCCGGCTCAATCGCTGATGCGGAAAATGAAATAATGTCGCTTCACGATTATGTGAAGGAGACCTACGGCTATGAGATGAAATATTTCAGACCGCCCTGCGGAGAATATTCCGAGAGAGCGGCGGCGATAGCTCAAAGACTGGGCTACAAAACGATTTTCTGGTCATTCGCATATGCCGACTGGGACGTTAATAATCAGCCGGACACGGCTGAGGCGTTTGAAAGAGTATCGGGAGCGGCTCACGGCGGCGGTATATTCCTGCTGCACAGCGTTTCCGAAACAAACTGCACGATACTTCCCGAGGTCATCGACAGCTTCAGGGAGCAGGGCTTTGAGCTGACTGTTCCATCACTTTGACAATCAACGTTTTAAGGCTTCACTGGGCTTTGAAATGTATTGATAAATCCGACCGGCTAATGCAGATAGTCGGTTTCCGGACTCCTTGTTTTTCTTTATTTTTGCGGATCGTTCACTGACGGTCCGCATTTTCTTTTGATAAAATAACAAAAGCGGGGAATTGTCCGCAGGCATAGTCATATCTGGGGCGGACGTGTTTTCGGGGATTCTGCAAAATGTTCAGATCCTTATATACAAGTTCATTTCCGCTATTGAAATATCAGCGGCATTCTGTTATAATATAATAAAATTATTCCGAAAACGGAGAACAGGAGCTTTGCCATGCCGATAAAGTTTAATGAAAAATCAAAAATGTTTTCTCTTTATGCAAAAGATACTCTCTATGCAATGGCTGTTGTTGATGACGGCTATCTTGCTCATGTTTATTATGGAAATACCGTGCCCGATGATGACCTTACATACCTGCTGAGGCTTGATGAAAATCCGCTCACACCATCGGTAAATCTTCGTGAAAAGGCATCATTCATGGACGTTCTGCCTATGGAATATCCATGCTTCGGAACAGGCGATTACCGTGAGCCCTGCCTTATGGTGATGGACAATGACGGAATGTCCGTCTGCGACCTGAGATATGCTTCGCATAAGATCTACAAGGGCAAGCCCAAGCTTGAAGGCATGCCTGCAACATTTGCTGAGGAAAACGAGGCTGAAACTCTTGAAATAACCATGTTCGACAAGCATCTCGGAATGGAAGCAGTTCTTATTTATACTGCATTCAACGATCTTGACGTTATCACACGTTCCGTACGCATCACAAACAAGGGCAGTGCTCCCTTCAAGCTTACAAGAGTTCATTCGATGTGCGTTGATTTCGATGATGACGGATATGACATGATAACACTGAACGGCTCATGGGCAAGAGAAAGAGTTATCGAGCGCTCAAAGCTGCATCACGGAAAGCAGTCCGTTGACAGCGTTAAGGGCGAATCCTCACATCAGAGCAACCCGTTCTTCGCACTCGTTTCGCATTATGCAAATGAGGATATAGGCGAAGCTTACGGATTCAACTTCGTATACAGCGGAAACTTCTTTGCTCAGGCAGAGGTAACTCAGCACAAGAAAACACGTGCAGTTATGGGTATAAACCACTTCGATTTTGCATGGCTTCTCGAATGCGGCGAAACATTCACCGCTCCCGAGGTCGTTATGGTACACAGCTCCGAGGGTATCGGAAAGATGTCCAGAACATTCCATGACCTTTACAGAGCTCACCTTATCAGAGGTGAATACAAGAACAAGCGCCGTCCCGTGCTTATCAACAACTGGGAGGCAACATATTTCAATTTCGATACCGACAAGCTCATATCCATCGCAAAGGAAGCGTCAAAGCTCGGCATTGAAATGCTCGTTATGGACGACGGCTGGTTCGGTCACCGTGAGAGCGACAACTCATCTCTCGGAGACTGGTTCGTAAATGAAAACAAGATCAAGGGCGGTCTTAAATATCTCGTTGATGAGGTAAACAAGCTCGGAATGAAGTTCGGGATCTGGTTCGAGCCTGAAATGATCTCTCCCGACAGCGACCTTTACAAGGCTCATCCCGACTGGGCTATCCAGATAAAGGGACGTGAACTCACTCAGAGCCGTGCGCAGTATGTTCTCGATTATTCCCGTGAGGAAGTAAGGAATTATATCTACGGACTCATGAGAAAGATACTCGACAGCGCAAATATCGAGTATATAAAGTGGGACATGAACCGTCAGCTGACAGAGGTAGGCTCAATGACTCTGCCCAAGGACAGACAGCGTGAGCTGTGGCACAGATATGTTCTTGGCGTTTACGATCTCCAGAACAGACTGACGACAGATTATCCGCATATCCTGCTTGAAAACTGCTCGGGCGGCGGAGCAAGATTTGATCCCGCTATGCTTTATTATTCTCCGCAGATCTGGACTTCCGATGATACAGATGCTGTTGAAAGACTCAAGATCCAGCTCGGAACATCGCTCTGCTATCCGCCTTCTGCAATGGGCGCTCATGTATCCGACTGCCCGAACCATACGGTAGGAAGAGTTACTCCGTTCGAGACAAGAGGATATGTCGCTATGTTCGGAACATTCGGCTATGAGCTTGATGTTACAAGGATACCTCAGGAGGACAGAGATGCTATTCCCGGTCAGATCGAGATGTTCAACAAGTTCAATCCGCTTATCAGAAACGGCGATCAGTTCAGGATAGGCAATGTTGTCGAGGATAACACATGGGACGCATGGATGTTCGTTTCCAAGGATAGATCCGAGGCTATGCTGACTGTTATCCAGGTGCTTGCCCGCCCCAATTACAGAAGCAGAAACATCAGACTGAAGGGCCTTGATCCCGATGCTATGTATAAGAATGAGGAAACAGGCGTTGTTCTCAGCGGTGCGGCTCTCATGAACTGCGGAATGAATTTCACATTCTGGGGAGATTTCAGAGGAAAGATCGTTCACCTTACGAGGGTTTGATGACAGATGAAGTATGTTTCCGAAAAAATGATCGCAAAGAGCAGGTTTTCAGTGCTTTTTGAAAGATCTGACGAGAGAACGAAGTATCTCGTTAAAGAGAGGATAGCCGATCTTGTCGGTCAGAACAAAGAATACGCAGATGATAAGAATTATGCGCATCTCTGCAATCTGCTGACATCGCTGGCATTCGTTCAGGTGTATATGGACGAGGGCATGAGCCGTGAGGAGAGCATTGCAAAGGTCCGTGATGCGATGTATGAATATATCGCACCGCAGAAAATAAAGATGCAGAAGCTTTCGTCAAATCCGCTGTTTATACCGTTCCTGAAATTTTCAATGCCGATAAAATTCGGAAAAACGCTGGGTCATGGCTGGGAGGTCGAATTTCCCGACGCGCCGTCCGATGAATTCACCATGATAACTCACAGGTGTATTTACGATCAGATATTCAGAAAATACGAGCTTGCGGAAATGACGGCAGTGTTCTGTTATGTCGATGATATACTTTACGGTGAGCTGCCAGGTGCGGATTTTATTTATACACAGCAGATAGGCTGCGGCGGAAGCTGCTGCGATTATACATTTAAAAAGAAAAAGTGAAATATGCGGCGTACTCCGAAGAGAGCCACCTTTGCCGTTTCGTTTGATAACAAGCGAAATGAACAAGGGCTGCGGCTCGGTATCGTAAAAAAATTCTTTACGGTACATTCCTTAAATGGGGGTACGCCGCAAAAATTTCAAAAAACACTTGACAAAGGAATTTTGCTGTGATATAATGAAGTACTCAGATGAAAGGAGTGCCGTAGGATGGATAAGGAAAATTTCAAAACTATCGCCGAAAACCGTCAGGTGCGGCATGAATATTTCATTCTGGAAAGCCTCGAAGCAGGCATTGAGCTTGTCGGAACTGAGGTAAAATCCATACGCCAGGGCGGAGTAAATCTCAAGGACAGCTGGTGTTCCATCGAGAACGGCGAGCTGTTCGTTAAGCAGATGCATATTTCTCCCTATGACCATGGAAATATCTTCAATAAAGATCCGATGAGAACGAGAAAGCTCCTTGTTCACAAGAACGAGATCATGCGTCTGTTCGGCAAGGTGAAGCAGGAAGGTCTGACGCTTATCCCCGTGTCCATGTATTTCAAGGGCTCGAGAGTAAAGGTGCAGGTCGGACTCTGCAAGGGTAAAAAGCTTCACGATAAGCGTGCGGATATGGCATCGAGAGATGCAAAGCGTGAGATCGAGCGTGCAGTTAAGAGCAGCAACCGTTAAGCTCTCCGTATGGGGATGTAAAGGTTTCGACGGGGGTTGTGAAGTTCGATAAGCGGGCAGAGGTCGCCTCATCTCTTTAAACGGGGCAAACGTTTATAAATTTAAACGACAACGATAATTTTGAATTAGCAGCTGCTTAATTTAAGCTGCTCGTCCGACAGTGAAGTACCGCGGTCACTGATCCGGGCGTCGATTAGCGGTGAACGTCAGGGGATTCGTCTGCGCTCCCTATGATGTATCAGCAGACTACTGAGCTTGTCAGCCTGCCTGTCGGCGGGTGAGCGAGGGAATGCAATCGACAGGATACGCCCGTAGAAGTTCGTATGGATCGGCTTTCGGACAGGAGTTCGATTCTCCTCACCTCCACCATTTTTGTCTGAAAGTGATAGCTTTCAGACTTTTTTATTGTCCGTTTTGCACAATTTTACATCCAAAGGGGGAAGCAAAGGGGAATTCATCCCCCATTTTGCTTTCCTGCGTTAAAGCAGTAAGCGTCAGCCACGCTGACGTCATTCACCCAAAGCCCAAACTCAAAAAAATCCGAACGTCATCCCGATTGAGGATGGGTTCGGATTTTTTCGTTCTATAAGTGCAGAATCTCTTTCCGCTTGACCATATATTGAATCATCAAAAACACGCAGCAAGCCAGCCATGTCGCCGGTTCCACCCAGCACGCGCCCGCATAGCCAAAGCGCGGCACAACGGCAAACGCCGCCGCAATCTTCATCACCAGCTCAATGCACGAGGAAACCACCGGCACAACGTGCATCCCCAGCGCCTGCATCGCCTGCCGCATCGTGACCAGATAGGCCAGCGGCAGAAACAGCGCCGCGCTCGCCCGCAGGGACATCGTGCCATAGCGCAGCAATTCGGCGTTGCTTGTACCGATGAGCAGCCGCAGCAGCTCCGGCCCAAGCGTGACCATGACGACCATGGCCGCCGCCTCCCAGATCAGCGCCATCAGAACG
>USNJ01000046.1 GCA_900556055.1 uncultured Ruminococcus sp. | reverse complement strand
AAGGTGAACGATGAAGCATTTGCAGCGGTGTAGCTAACATTTTTTTCAGCACCGCTCAGATACTTGACCTTGATGGAAAGACCTGTCGGATCAAAGCTTTCGCCTGCTGAATAGTCAGTCTTTTTGGGGGCTGATATTATTGAGATGCTTTGTACATCGTCAGATACAGCATTTATCGAAACATTGCCTGATGCTGTCGTGTAATTTGAATTATCATCGGGAGTGAATATGTAAGAATAATCATTCATTCCCGCAGTGAATGCCGATACTCCGCTGAGCTTAAAGCTTCCTGTTGTATCCGTTATTCCTGTGAGCAGCACATTTGAAGGAGCGGTGCTTGTGTATACAGTACCCACAGCCGCAACATCTGTTACAATCGGTGTTGCCTTTTTAATGGTAAATGTTGCAGAAGCTGTACCCGAATAATCGTTTATACCTGTAACGATGACCTTTGCAGTGCCTGCATTTTTGTTGTTCTCATATGAAACGGTGTAGTCGGTATCTTTTGTAAGAACAGCCGAGCCGAGCTTGACTGTAACAGCGGGTTTGATCTCTGTGCCCTTGTTGTAATAGTAATCAGTGCTGCTGTCAACAGTTACCAATGCATTTTTGAGCGAAGCGCCGCCTATCGTGAATGTCCACGAAGGATCGGTCATATCGGACACTTCTTTATATGCAGCACCTTCGGAAACATCGATCTTCACCGTGTATGTGCCTGCTGCTATCGGGGCGGTTTCTGTGCCGTCTTTATAATATTTAACGGTAACAGTGCCTGCGCCCGTTTTCTTTGCTGTTACAGCTGCGTCCTTCCTGTTTCCGTCATACGTGAGATCTGACGGAGGTGTGAATGTAAAATCGGAAACGGTCAGGCTGTTTTTTTCTGCCTTAATACCGGTTATGTTGGCGGTTTTTTCCTTATATGTCACAGTTACAGTCAGGTTATCTCCCGCTGTTGTGAATGTATCGGGAGAGAAGCTGAAATCAGCCGCATTTGCTGTGCTGTAAGCAATATCCGCAGATGTGCTGTCTGAATAATCAACAGTTATAACAAGTCCCGAAGGATCAAAGCTTTCGCCGCAGAAATATGATTTGACAGTCGGCTCTGTTTTCACGGAAATGCCTGTGACTGTTTTTTCAACTATCGGAACATAGTCAGCAGAAGAAAGCACGGGGCCGTTTGTGAAGCTTACTCCGCCGGTTGAAGCGCGGTTCTGCGTTGTTCTGCTGCTGAGCTTTGAGTTTGCTGAGCCGATAAGGAGATAATCTTCGTTCTCAGCTCCCGAAACCGCACCGCTCGCTCCGCCTTTAGGGTCGTTCCATGTTGTGTCAGTAACATACCAGCTGCCGCCTATCTTGATGTTGTTCCACATATGTGCTTCGCCTGCATCTCCGTCAGCGAGAACGCAGGGTATGCCGCTTTGGTCGCACAGAACCTTCATTGCTCTTGCATATCCCTCGCATACAGGGCCATTTGTACCTGTTTTGCCCGTGAGTGCGCTTATGCATTCCCACGCATCGGGATAACTGCTCTGAGCAGCCGTAAGGTCAGGGCTTGTGTTGTATTCATTGTGATTTGTGAGCCATTCGTTGAAATACTTTACCTTTTGATAATCGGTTCCGCTTGCTCCGCCTATGATAGTATTCACCTTGCTGTTACGTTCGGAAATGGCAGTTTTTATTGCCGAGCTGTTCGGATATGCACTGCTGAACACGGAAAAATCTCCGCCGCTTATTACCCAGTAAAAAGTGTAGTTATTGCCGCTGTACGAAGTAAGTACATTTGTACTTCCGTCAAGCCAGAAAACTTCGGGGTGATCTCTGTCGAATGCATCATATGCAGCCTGAATGGCATTTCTGACATAAGATGCCTGAGTGCTGCTTGTAAGTGTAACATTAAACAGCTTTACGCAGTTATACGATGTACCGTCACTTGTTGAAACAGTTTCATAAGCCGATGTATCACCTATCAGATAGTCCTTTGTTCCGTCATTATCGGTCCATTCAACAAGGTCATTGTAGAACGATGTTATGTAGTCGGGAACGTCAATACGGTCTATCCAGTTCTGATGGTTTCCGCTTTTCAGGTCAACAGTTCCCGTATTCAAGCTGAATAACATAAAGCGCGGAGCTGCCGCCGATGTTTCCGTACTGATAATGCCGAGGGATTCAACGACAGGCTGATCTGCGTTTTCATCCTCTGCGCCCGCAATAACGCCGAACGGCACGTTCATGACCGCCAGAGCAGATGCCGTTATCGATGCAAGCAGATCTGAATATCTGCGGCGGTGCTGTTTTCGTTTTCCTTCTTTTCCCAAGTTTATCATCCTTTCATTTGCATTTTATTTTGCCCATACAGCCGAAAAATATAAGCATTTTGCAGTTATCGGATTATTACATAATTATATCACTATTCATAAATTTTGTCAATCGGTTTTAAAACAATTTCTTAAAAAACAAGCAGATAACGATAAACAGCTTTTGTTATTATCTGCCGTATATATATAATACTAAAATCCCATTGAATTATGGGGATCTCCCGCCGCAAGACCGCAGTTCAGCATATCAGTTTTCTTTGATTTGTTGGTATTCACTTTTTCCTCCGAATATGATAATTTTATCGCTGTCAGCAGCAAAAACAAGCGTTATTTCATGAAAAATTGCAGCTTGCCCGCATTATATTACAGGATAGCCAAAATCCCTTTACATGGCAAAATCCGCATGATACAATGTTATAACCATAAGAAAAGGAGCTGAAATACATGAAATCAATGGAAAAAGACTGGTACAAAAAAATCTGGACGCTCGACATCACAGATCAGTCCTGGGTGGAGGACACAAAGCGTCAGACAGATTTTCTCATCGAAAAGCTTGGGCTGAAAGGCGGCGAAAGGATACTCGACCTCGCCTGCGGTTTCGGGCGACATTCGCTTGAGCTTGCACGCCGCGGATTTGACGTAACAGGCGCTGACATCACTCCCGACTACATAAAATATGCATCCGTGCAGGCAGAAAAGGAAAAGCTCGGCGCACGGTTCATCTGTTCGGATATACGTGAGCTGAGCTTTGAAAACGAGTTTGATGCCGTGCTGAATATGGCTGACGGCGCAGTTGGATATCTCGAAAATGACGGGGAGAATTTAAAGATTTTCAAGGTCGTTTCCAAGGCGCTGAAGCACGGCGGAAAGCATTTTATGGACATAATGAACGCTGACTATGCCGAAACGCATTTTCCGTGCAGGCTCTGGGACGCAGGTGAAAAGTGCCTTACTCTGTCCGATTTCGAGTGGGACAGCAGCACAAAAACGCTGCTTTACGGTCAGGTCGATTACCGTTACGGCGATCCGCTGCCTAAGCCCGAAATGACAGAGGGAAATCCGATAAGGCTGTATTCGCCCGGCGAGATACAGAGCATATTCTCATCTCTCGGAATGAGGGTATATGCAGGCTATGCCGATATCAGCGGAAAACCGTCATCGGAAAATGACATTCAGATGATGATATGCTCCGAGAAAATATGAGCAAAAACAAGGTCAGACTATCATGAAATTATATTTCGCAAATACAGTAACAACGGTCTTGTGTCCGAACGTGTCATCTCCGAGCTGAGTTATCATCATCGGAAAATGTCAGCGAGAATAATTTTCCGTCCCACGAAAGCTTTGCATATCCGCCGAGATCTACCGAAAATCCGCCGACGGCAGACAGAATTTCGTGAGCAGTCTTTTTGTTATCCATACCCGATCCCTCTTTCATGTTGTTTTTTATATGAAATCAATTTCATTTGCCGATCAGATTATACAACATATATTTCACTTTGTCTATTGACAATCTATCATCATAAACAACAATATTATCCGCCGTCATAAGCTGCGAACATTATTATAGTATGGCTTGATTTTTAGGCTGATCTGCGGTATCATAAATATCATATGACCGAAAGGAAAGATAGTATGAACGTGCTTGTAACAGGCGGCGCAGGCTTTATCGGCTGCAATTTTATCCGCCATATGATAAAAAATCACCCGGGATACCGGATCGTCTGCATCGACAGCCTGACCTATGCGGGGGATATGAACAATCTCGCCGATGTGATGAACTTAGAAAATTTTGCATTTTATAAGGCGGATATCACCGACAGGAATGCCGTTTACGGGATATTTGAGTCGGAACGTCCCGATATCGCCGTGAATTTCGCCGCAGAAAGCCACGTTGACCGTTCGCTCGATGATCCCGAAATATTCCTGAAAACAAACATCACGGGAACATCTGTCATCATGGACGCATGCCTGAAATACGGCGCAAAGCGTTTTCATCAGATCTCGACAGATGAGGTTTACGGCGATCTGCCGCTTGACCGTCCCGACCTTCTGTTTACGGAGGACTCGCCGCTCCGTCCGTCCAGCCCATATTCAGCGTCGAAAACGTCCGCAGACCTGCTCTCTATGGCGTATCACAGGACCTACGGGCTGAACGTCACCATATCCCGCTGCTCGAACAATTACGGTCCTTGCCAGCATACGGAAAAGCTTATCCCGCTGATGATAACGAATGCCCTTGCCGACAAGCCCCTGCCCGTCTACGGAAGCGGCGAAAATGTCAGGGACTGGATACACGTTTCCGACCACTGCTCCGCCGTTGACCTTATTATCCACAGCGGCAGAAACGGCGAAATATACAACATCGGCGGCAGCTGCGAAATGCGCAATATTGACATCGTCCGCCTTATCTGCCGTGAGCTTGGGAAGCCCGAAACGCTCATATCCCATGTTGCCGACCGAATGGGACATGACCTCAGATATGCAATCGACAGCTCAAAGCTCCGCAGTGAACTCGGCTGGTATCCCAAGATAAAATTTGCGGACGGGATAAGGGACACGATCGAATATTACAAATCATTAGCGTAGGATAACTGTTAGAATATGTTTTTAATCTCCATAAATGCGCATTAAAGCTTGCATATTTATGGGGATTTTTCTTGAAATAAATTAGCATTGACTAACTGACATATACGTGCTATAATGTAAGCAAGTTAGCAACAGCTAATGTGAATGGATCATGCAGGCTGCATCTCTTTTTACCGGAGCTTCAACGGTTGAGATCATACAGGGCGGAAGCTTCAGCCGCCTTATAGCAAGGAAATCTGCCGTTAATCGGCATTTTTCCGAGTCTGCAAATTATTTTTGGAGGTCATGATAATGGTTTATACAGCAATTGAAAAAGTAATAGGAAGAGAGATCCTCGATTCCAGAGGAAACCCCACAGTAGAGGCTGAGGTCTATCTCGCAGACGGCACGATAGGCAGAGGAACAGCTCCCAGCGGCGCATCGACAGGCGAATTCGAAGCCCTCGAGCTTCGTGATGGCGATAAATCCAGATACGGCGGCAAGGGCGTTTCCAAGGCAGCTGAAAATATCAGCACTATCATAAACGACGCTGTTAAGGGTATCGACGCTTGCGATACCTATGCAGTTGACAAGGCTATGATCGACGCTGACGGCACAAAGGACAAGTCCAAACTGGGCGCAAACGCTATCCTTGCAGTTTCCATCGCAGCAGCAAGAGCGGCATCTATCGCACTTGACATTCCCCTTTACAGATTTCTCGGCGGCGTAAGCGGCAACAGACTTCCCGTTCCTATGATGAACATTCTGAACGGCGGCGCACACGCTGCAAACACAGTTGACGTTCAGGAATTTATGATCATGCCCGTAGGCGCTCCCTCCTTCAAGGAAGCTCTCAGACAGTGCGCAGAGGTTTTCCACGCACTTGCAGCTCTCCTGAAATCCAAGGGACTTGCTACATCAGTAGGCGATGAGGGCGGATTTGCTCCCGACCTTGCAAGCGATGAAGAAGCTATCCGGTATATCCTCGAAGCTGTAAAGAACGCAGGATATGAGCCGGGCAAGGACTTCATGATCGCTATGGACGCTGCATCAAGCGAATGGAAGGGTTCAAAGAAGGGCGAATATGTCCTCCCCAAGGCAGGCACAAAGTTCACATCCGCAGAGCTTATCGAACACTGGAAGAAGCTCGTTGAAAAGTACCCGATCATCTCTATCGAGGACGCTCTCGACGAAGAGGACTGGGAGGGCTGGCAGCTCCTTACAAAGGAACTCGGCGGCAAGGTACAGCTCGTAGGCGATGACCTGTTCGTTACAAATACAGAGCGTCTTTCCAAGGGAATTTCACTCGGCTGCGGAAACTCTATCCTTATCAAGCTCAACCAGATCGGTTCCGTTTCCGAAACTCTCGAAGCTATCAAGATGGCTCACAAGGCAGGATATACCGCAATTTCCTCACACCGTTCGGGTGAAACAGCAGATACTACCATCGCTGACCTCGCAGTTGCGCTGAACACCTGCCAGATCAAGACAGGCGCACCCAGCAGAAGCGAACGTGTTGCTAAGTACAATCAGCTGCTCAGAATTGAGGAAGAGCTTGGCGCAAGCGCTGTATATCCCGGAATGGCTGCATTCAATGTAAAGAGATAGATCTCCAAATTCCGATAATCCCACCTCAAATCCTGCCGTGCAATACTACGGCAGGATATTTTCCGCCAACCCAAAACATCTCCCGAGCGGCATTGCAAAGCCTTTCGGGAGATGTCTTTTTATCGGGATATTCAGCCCTTTTTCACCGAGAATACAAGCATCACGGCGAACCATATTATCATGCTCTCGCTCATCAGTCCGTTGGTAAATCCGATCCTGAACGCGCTGTCGGGCATAAGCATTTTCACGATATACAGCACCCCGTAGATCACGAGAACATTCGTGAACGCCATCGCTTTCGGGAACTCCGTTTTTCCCCTGATCTGGAGTATGAACCAATAGATGAACGGCGGCAGCATGAACACCTCGCTCAGCATCACGATCCACGACAAATGCGAGAAAAGCGCCTCGCAGGACGGCAGCGCAGCATCGGCATAGCCGTTGTTCATCATCCACGAATAGAGATAAAGTATCATTATATAGAAAATATGCAGGCAGAGCCACGGTGTAAGTCCGTAGATATTCAGCGTCCGGTAGATGTCGGCTGACTTTTTGTCGGTGATGAATTTTCCCGCCGCAAACAGTCCGACCCCGTAGAAAATTATTCCCGGGAATGCAAGAAGCATCGCAAGCGAGTTTCTCCACGGCGCAATTGACACAGCACCATCGGTCAGCCAGAAAAGTTCGCCGCTGTGCGCCGTATCGCCGTAGATCATAAGCCAGTCGCCCGAGCCGAAGCATATGCAGCCGAGCATTCCGAAGATGAAAGAGATGATAAGCGTCCGCTTTCTGTTTTCTTTGTTCATGTGTATCTATCCCCTTGCTTTAAGTTAGCGTTTGCTAATACAATTATATCACTATCAGCATATTATTGTCAATATGTTTTTTTGCAGACATCTTTATAATGCACAAAAAGTCAGTAAATCCGACCTAAGCGGATATTGAATATGCCGAAAATCAGGCATATAATTATATTAACGAAAAACGCAGCTGCACAAAATCAATAGAAAAGGAATGTCGGACCATGAAAAAACTCAAAAAGATCATTGCATTTATATCAGCTGTTTCCATGACGGCGGGACTTTCCGCCTGCGCCGGCTCATCAGACAGCACGCCCACAGAAACAGCGGAAACAACTACCGCCCTCACCGTTGCCGTAAACACCGAAACTCTTGCTCCCGAGCAGCAGGAACAGGTAGCGGATATCGCCGATTCGCTGACAGGCGAGCTGGAAAACAAGACCGTCAAGTGGCTCTCGTTCTATGATCCGTGGCATCCGACGGGTGCGGGAAACACAAAGCCTGTTTCCGTTGAGCTTTTCGAGAAGAAATACGGCGGCGAGATCGAATACTATGCATCGTCATGGTCAACCATCTACACCGACCTTTCGACATATGTTCTGGGCGGCGAGGGCATCGACTTCTTCCCCGCACCGGAGGCTGTCCCCAAATGCGTTATGAACAACATGACGCAGAGCTTCGACAGCTATATCGACTGGACAAATCCTCTCTGGGAGGGCGTAAAAAGCTACAACGACAGCTTTGCGATAAACGGCAGCCACTATCTTATCGTCTGCCAGCCTGTTGAGGGATATGTCGTTTACTACAACCGCAAGACAGTTGAGGAAAACGGCCTTGAAGATCCCGCAGAGCTTTACGCAAACGGCGAATGGACAATGAGCAAATTCAAGGATATGCTGACTGAATTTGTCGATAACGATAACGGAAAATACGGTCTTGACGGCTGGTTCAATGCCGCTCCGATCTATCTGGCAGGCGGCGTTCCGACCATATCCATGAAGGACGGAAAGGTAGTCAGCAACCTTGCAGACGCAAATCTCGAGCGCATGATGGCTTTTGAATACGACCTCAGCAAGAACGGTCTTATCCTCGATAAATCCCTGTTCGGCTGGCAGCCGCAGATACAGTACATGGGCGAAGGCAAGGAGCTTTTCTACATAAGCGGACTTTACGAGATCGAATCCTCGCCCGATATCTGGACAAAAACATTCGGCGAACAGTCTGACGTTTTCTTTGTTCCCGTTCCCCGTGATGAAGATGCGGATAAGTATTACTACAATGCGGAGTTCGACTGCTACAATCTCTGCCGAGGCGCACAGAATCCCGAGGGCGTTGCACGTCTTATGGAATGTGTCATTGCGTCCTACAATGATGAAAATGCGCAGGCTATCAGCGACAAGAAGCATATTGACGATTACGGCTGGTCGCAGGATATGATAGATATTCGCAATGAGGTACGCAGACTTACCCGTGAAAATCCCGTAAGAGATCTCTACGGCGGTCTGCCCGATGATATCTCATCAATGATCTCGAATGCTATAAGCGAGCCTCTGAACGGCAACGAGTGGTATTCCGTAAGGGAATCCATCGCAGATGCTGTACAGAAGGGCGTTGACAGCGCAAATTCACAGCTTTCATAATCACTTTTTCCTATACGGGGGTTCTCCTTCCCCCATTGCCTATCCGATACATGGCACATCTCATGTATCGGATAATTTTATGAAAATGCACAAAAATTTCTTTTGTGGTAACGATTACATCATAATTATGTGCTATAATGATCTCAAATAATAAGCAAAGCCATAATTCAACGGGTTTTGGATTTAATCATTTGGAGGAATATTATCATGAAATTCAGCGGAAGAAAGATCATCGCACTTCTTCTGTCAATGGCAATGACAGCGGCATTCGCAGGCTGCGGCAAGTCCGACAGCATGCCTGACGAAGTATCATCGGCATCGGCAGCAGAGGAAACAACAGCATCAGCACCCGCAAATGAGTGGGACGAGCTGGATCAGGCTGCAATAACCGCAGCAATGGGCATGGGCTGGAACCTCGGAAATCAGCTTGAAGCTGTAAACAACAAGATCCCCGATGAAACTGTGTGGGGCAATCCCGTCATCACGGAGGATCTCATCAAAAAGGTAAAGGAGCAGGGCTTCAGCACAGTCAGGATCCCCGTTTCCTACTTCTCAAAGATCGGCGATGCGCCCGACTACAAGGTTGACGAGGCATGGCTCGACAGAGTGAGCGAGGTAGTTGACTATGTTATCGGCAACGATATGTTTGCGATAATCAATATGCACGGCGACGGATATTACACCATAGACGGCAGCTGGCTGCGCTGCGTTGACGACAATCAGGACGAGATCAAGGCAAAGTATGAAGCTGTATGGAAGCAGATCGCAGAGAGATTCAAGGATTACGACGAACACCTTATCTTTGAGTCGATGAATGAGGAATCCGACAACACCTACGGCAAGCCGAATGCCACAGGCTATGAAAACATCAACGCTTATAACCGGATATTCGTTGATACTGTCCGTCAGACAGGCGGAAACAATGCAAAGCGCTGGATCCTGATGCCCGGCTGGAACACAAACATCGACTACACAGCAGGCGATTTCGGATTTGTTATCCCCGAGGACAAATACTGCGAGGCTGACGGCAAAAGGATCATGATCTCCGTTCACTATTACGATCCATATAACTTCACTCTCGATGAAAATGAATCCTCCGCAAAGACACAGTGGGGCAAATATGCCGTAGAAAATTACGATAACTGGGGACAGGAAGATCACGTTGACAATCAGATGAAGAAGCTGAATGACAAGTTCGTAAGCGAAGGCTATCCCGTTATAATCGGCGAGATGGGCGTTCAGAACAAATCCCACATCAGCGAGGGCATGAACGTTTTCCGCAGATACTGGTGTGAATATGTCGTAAAGGCATGTAAGCAGAACGGCATTATCCCCGTTTACTGGGATAACGGCTATAACGGCAACGGCGGCTTCGGTCTGTTTGACAGAACGTCCTGCAATGTTACTCAGCCCGAGCTTATCGAAGGCATGATGAGGGCGATAAATTCTGACGGAGATTACGATATACCCGCTCCCGAGGGATATGAAAAGTCCGAATAAGCATACAGACAGTGCTGTTTTCATCGGAAAACAGTGCTGTTTTTTTGTTGTAAAAATAACCGATATCTTATAATAAAGCCATTAGAATTGTGGAGAAAAACCGCCGTCCAAGCTTTGATATATGCGGTTTTGCGGCGGAGATCCCAATAATTCAATGAGTGTTCAGCATTATAGATATCCGTATTTCTTTCTGTTCGCAAGAAGAAGCATTGCCGCAAGCAGGAATGCAAATACCTCTGCGAATGTCATAGCGAGCCATATTCCGTCAATGTCAAGGATCATCGGCAGGACTATAACGCAGAGTGCCTGAAAGACGAGCGTTCTCATAAACGAGATAAGTGCGGAAACAGGGCCGTTGTTCAGTGCCGTGAAAAATGCGGACAGGAAAATATTCAGCCCCGCAAGCAGGAACGAGAACGAGAAAAGGCTGAATGCATGACGTGTCAGCCCGAAAAGCTCCGCATCATATCCGACGAAAAGCTTTGCTGTCGGAGATGCCGCAAGACGGGCAATGCACATCATCACAATGCCCGACACGCCCATGAATATCAGGCTCTTTTTCAGCACGTTTTTCAGCTCGGGACGGTTCTGCGCTCCGTAATTATATCCGACAACAGGTGCCATTCCGATGCAGTAGCCGATGAAAAATCCAATGAAAATAAACTGCACATACATCAGCACACCGTAAGCCGCAACGCCGTTTTCGCCCGCATATTCCATCAGCCTGAGATTATAAAGCATGCTGACAAGGGATACGGAAATGTTCGTCATAAGCTCGGACGAGCCGTTCAGACAGGTGTTTGCTATCGGGCGCATTTCAAGCTTCACAGACCTCAGATGCAGCAGGCTGCTGTTTTTCTTTGATATAAAGTAAATTATCGGCAGCACGCCTCCGACCGTCTGGCTTATGCCCGTAGCGACAGCCGCACCGACAACGCCCCACCTGAACACGCCGATAAACAACGCATCAAGCACCATGTTCGTAACCCCCGCCGCTACCGTGAACGCAAGTCCCAGCTTAGGCTTTTCGGCGGCAACAAAAAAGCTCTGGAAAACGTTCTGGAGCATAAATGCCGTGTTGAATATCATGAGCGTTCTCGCATACAGAACACAGTCGCCCAGCATATCCTCAGTCGCACCGAGAATGACTGCGGCCTTCGGTACAAGCAGAAAGCCTATGACCGACAGCGTTATTCCGCACATTGCCGTGAGCTTCACCATCATCGAGAAAAATCTGTCGGCGGTGTTTCTGTCGCCCTCGCCGAGAGTTTTCGCAACGAGCGCACTTCCGCCCGTGCCTATCATAAAGCCGATGCCTCCCATCATCATGCTGAACGGCAGTATGAGATTGATTGCCGCAAAGGACGTTTTTCCCGCAAAATTCGATACGAAAAGCCCGTCCACAACGCCGTATATCGACGTAAATAGCATCATTACCATGCTCGGCAGACAAAACCTTATCAGCCTGCCGAACGTGAAATGGTCGGATATCTTTATGCTCATTTCTTCTCTTCCTCCGTTGGTATAAATTCCCTTATCAGCGAAAAATACCGCCCTGTCAGCCCGATAAGCTGATGCTGTTCATAGTCCGAAAGCGACGACATTGCGGATTTTTCGGCATTTATGACGTTATCGACAGTGGATTTGGCAAGCCTCACTCCCTTTTCCGTCAGCTCGATGACCTTGCTTCTGCCGCCGTTTTCGGGGATAAGCATTATAATGCCGTCCGCTTCAAGCTTTTTGAGTGCCGAATTCACCGTTTGCTTCGGCAGGCAGGCTTCAAAGCATATCCTGCTCTGCGTCACCCTTCCGATGCCCTCCCTGACTGAGTAAAGTATCCAGAAGGCACTTTCGGAAAGCCCGTAATCAGCCGCTTTTCTGCGGTAAATGTCGCTTGTTTCCTTGTATATCCTGTTGTATTCATGAAAGCTTTCCGCCGCCGGATCCTGTTTCAAAAATATCACTCCCTGTCGGATTTTGTCCGAAATCGGACTCGTATTATATATTATAGTCCGATTTCGGACTTATGTCAATCAGTATCATGCACAAAAATAATGCGCACCGCCATAGCCGACGATGCGCATTCTGCATATATTTTTGGGATAATTTTACTTTGCGGGATATGCCGCCTTATTGTGATGCCGCCGCTTTTCCGTGTTCTGCGGCAAAGTCCTGCCGTAAGCATAGTATCCCCACACAGCCCAACCGTGTTCTCACTGGGATATAATACCCCCCTGCCTGCTCCCCGCCATTTTCAGAAAATAGCTGTGAACATAGGTATCATCGTTAAGCTCGGGGTGGAATGCCGTGACAAGCTGATTTTCATATCTTGCCGCCGTGATTCGTCCGTCCGTTTCCGAAAGGACCGTGCATTTTCCCGCATCGCTTATATACGGCGCACGGATAAATGTCATCGGGACTTTTCTGCCGTCAAAGCTTTCCTCTGCGAAAAA
>USNJ01000045.1 GCA_900556055.1 uncultured Ruminococcus sp. | reverse complement strand
CGGCATCTGCACATTCTCATGGCATTGGTATGCACCGAGCAAAACTCCCGAGAGAAATAACGAGCAGTTCCGCACGGAAAATTCCTCTTTCGATCTTTCTAAGGCTGTGACATCGGCTGATATTGCGCTGAAAACTCCCGAGGAGCTTGCGGAAATGTCCCGAAACGGCGAGATATCCGAGGAATGCTTCATGCTTATCTCAGATATTGATGCGATCTCCGAGCAGCTGAAAATTCTCCGTGACAACGGCGTGACCGTTCTCTGGCGGCCGCTCCATGAGGCGAGCGGCGGCTGGTTCTGGTGGGGCGCATTCGGTGCCGATGCTTACAAGTGGCTATGGAAGCTGCTTTTTGTCCGTCAGAATGAGTTTCATAAGCTTGATGATCTGATATGGATCGCCAATGCGCAGTCCCCCGAATGGTATGTCGGAGATGAATTCTGCGATATCAACGGCGAGGACATTTATCCCGAAAAGCATGATTATTCTTCGCAGTCCGAAAGATTTTCTCAGGCATACGCATATTCCCCGAAAAAAATGATCGCCATGACGGAAAACGGCGTTATCCCCGATCCCGACAATATGAATTCCGACGGCATAAGATGGCTGTTTTTCAATACATGGTGCCGTGAATTCATCGTTGACAGATCGGGAGATATCTCCGAGGAATATACGGAAAAAACGATGCTCAGAAAGGTTTATTCGCACCCCGATATTGTAACACTTGAAGATCTTCCGAAATTTGACTGACAAAATCTATCCCAAAAAGGCGGCACAGTCAATCGGACTATGCCGCCTTTTTATTGATCTCTGCGGACAAAACAAACAGATTCTTTTTTTGACAACCAAAGGAGGCAATTGAATGAAAAAGTATATTTTCCCGATAATATGTGTCATACAGCTTATCATGATCGTTGTCCTGACAGCTGATAATCTTATACTGAAGAACGAGCTTGAAACCTCTAATTTTCCGTATTATAAGATATCGGACGAGAAATATTTGAACATTGAGAAAATATCCGATCTTGATGATTCGGAAAAATATCGGCAAACCTGCTCGGATATTGAAAAAAATGCTGCCGAATTTCTTTTGCAGATATTTGAATGCCAAAAGACCGATTACGAGCCTGCGCTTGATATTAATCCGAATACATATGAAAAAATTATTGGCATAATATACGGAACCGCTGACAGATCGGAAATTTCCGATGAAAAGTTTCAGATTCATAATATCCTTGTTCGCTGCAACGGCAGCCGTGCAGTTGTGAGCTTCACGTACAGTCACAGCTTTTCGGCAAATGGAGTTGAATCGAAAGTTTCAAATTATGAATATCCATCAAAGCTTTACCTTGAGCTTTCCGAAGATAAGTGGATCGTCAAGGACATTGATGAACCGCTGTAAAATGAAGTGAATAGCTTATGCGGTGCGGAAAAACACGGTTATTTGAGACTTTGCCGATGCAAGATATCCGCTGCCGATCTCCGTCATTGCTAATAAAAAGCTGTGTTTGCAGAAAACTCTGTGAACACAGCTTTTGCTATATATTGATTCAAATGATGCTTGTTTCAGCAATTTCTTGGTATAGTTTTATTTTGCATTGGCAAGCATAAGCTTGATCCTGTTTTCCTGATTGACCTTTGTTGCACCGGGATCGTAATCGACCGCAACAATATTCGCCTGCGGATATGCTTCCTTTATGACCCTCGAAACGCCCTTTGCAACAATATGATTCGGCAGACAACCGAAAGGCTGTGTGCAGACGATGTTCTTTACGCCGCTTTCTTCAAGCGCAGCCATCTCCGCAGGAATAAGCCAGCCCTCGCCCATCTTAACGCCCTGATGAAAATATTTGTCGGCATAATGCCTGAGTTCCTCGAAATCATGCGGAGGTGAAAACTGACCGTTTTCCTTGTACGCCTTTATCATCTCACGCTGCTTTGCGTAGATAAGCTTATATCCGACACCGAAAACGAATGTGGTCTTGTTTTTGAAACCGTAGATCTTTCCGTCATTTACGTTATTCACGGCGCAGTACAGACAGAAATCCAGGAATGACGGCACAACAGGCTCGCAGCCCTCGGAAAGCAGAAATTCCTCAAGCCGATTATTTGCAAGCGGGGAATATTTTACATAGATCTCCCCGACAATTCCGACTCTCGGCTTCTTTTCGTCCGAACGCTCAACCGCCGCAAAATCGTTCAGTATATCACGGTAGATCCGCTTTGTCTTTGCAAATCCGCCGTTTTTGAACTTGTCGATGATAATGGAAAGCCACTTGTTCAGGACCTTTTCCGAATCGCCCTTGTGTATTTCATATGCACGGCACTCGTTGTATGTGAGCATCAGCACATCTCCGTAAAGCACGGCGTAAAGCATTCTGTACAGCATCGGCGCAGTGATCTGAAAGCCGCTGCCCTTTTCCAGTCCGCTGAAATTCAGCGAAAGCACGGGTATCTGCGGATACTCCTTCTGAAGTGCCTTTCTCAGCAGATGTATATAATTTGATGCTCTGCATCCGCCGCCTGTCTGCGAGATAAGCAGTGCGACCTTATCGGGATCGTATTTTCCGCTTTTCAGCGCATCTATAAACTGACCGATAACAAGCAGCGCAGGATAGCAGGTATCATTGTGAACATGCTTCAATCCCTCGTCAACAACACTTCTTCCGTCGTTTCTTAGCAGCTCCGTTTTATAGCCGTACTGATTCAGTATCGACGAAATAAGCTTGAAATGCACGGGAAGCATATCGGGAATAAGTATCGTATGTGTCTCTTTCATTTCGGGTGTAAAAACTGCCGCTGACATCTGACTCCCCCTTACTTGCCCATAGCCGCAACAAGGCTTCTGAGACGGATTTTTGCCGCACCGAGATTGTTGATCTCGTCGATCTTCAGCTGAGTGTAAAGCTTGCCCTTGCTCTCGAGGATATGGCGGACTTCATCGGTCGTGATTGCATCGATTCCGCAGCCGAATGAAACGAGCTGAACAAGCTGCATATCCTTCTGAGTGGTGACATATTCAGCCGCACGGTAAAGTCTTGCGTGATATGTCCACTGGTTGAGGACAGAAAGCTCAGGTGTCTGAACATTTCTGAATACAGCATCCTCAGTGATAACAGCCATTCCGAGCGATGTTATCAGCTTGCAGATACCGTGGTTTATCTCGGGGTCGATGTGGTAAGGACGGCCCGAAAGCACGATTATCGGCATATCATTAAGACGTGCGTAATCAATTATTTCCTTGCCTCGCTTTTCAACGTCGCTCTGATATTTTTTCAGTGCTTCCATTGCCTTGTCATATGCCGCAGCAACGTCCTTCTTATGTATTCCGTACTTTGAAACGACCTTTTCCATAACGGATATCGAATGCTTTCTCAGGTTGATGTCGATGTGCGGGCAATGGAAATTATCACTGTTCAGCGCAGGAATATTCGCCTTCAGCAGCTCGGGATAGTACGCCACAACAGGACAGTTATAGTGATTGTCACTTCCGCCCTCATCGAGATTATAGCTCTCGCAGGGATAGAAAATAAAGTCAACGCCCTTTTCAAGCAGGCTTTCGATATGTCCGTGAGCAAGCTTTGCGGGATAGCAGACTGTATCCGACGGGATAGTGTGCTGTCCCTTGTAATAGGTCTTTCTGGAGCTTTCTTCGGAAACAACGACCTCGAAGCCCATAGCCGTGAACATTTCATGCCAGAAAGGCAGCTGCTCATAAAATCCTAGACAAAGCGGAATTCCGACCTTAGCCTTAGGTGCTGACGGCTTTTCATCAACAACCGACAGCAGACGCTCATATTTATACTGATAAAGTGACGGCACATCTGTCTTGCGTGAGATCCCTGCACCCTTTTCGCAGCGGTTTCCGCTTATAAATTTATGTCCGTCAGAGAAGGACAGCACGGTAAGATTGCAGTGAGCCGTACAGCCCTTACAGGTAGCCTGACGAGATGAATATGCAAATTTTTCGAGATCCTCAGAGGAAATGAGTCCAGACTTTGTGCGCTTTTCAAGCGAAGCCTTTTCCTGTGCGTAAAGTGCCGCACCGAATGCGCCCATCAGACCTGCGATCGCAGGACGTACAACATTTCTGCCCATTTCAAGCTCAAATGAACGCAGCACTGCATCGTTCAGGAAAGTTCCTCCCTGAACTACGATATGCTCTCCGAGTTCGTCCGCAGAATTCGCACGGATCACCTTGTAAACAGCATTCTTGATAATAGACGAAGAAAGTCCCGCAGAGATATCCTCAACGCTTGCGCCGTCCTTCTGCGCCTGCTTTACGCTCGAATTCATGAACACCGTACATCTCGAACCAAGGTCAACAGGCTTTTCAGCGAACAGTCCAAGACGTGAAAATTCAGCAATGTCATATCCCATAGCAAGGGCAAATGTCTGGATAAATGATCCGCAGCCCGAAGAACATGCCTCATTCAGCATGATGCTGTCGATAGCGTGATTTTTTATCTTGAAGCACTTTATATCCTGTCCGCCGATATCTATGATAAAATCAACATCAGGCTGAAAGAACGATGCCGCACGATAATGAGCAACCGTCTCAACAACGCCGTAATCCACACCGACAGCAGCCTTGATAAGCTCCTCGCCGTAGCCCGTAACAGCACCGGAAACAATGTTTATCCTGTCGCCGATAAGCTCGTAAATTCGGCGCAGCTGCTTTGTAACAACGTCAAGCGGCTGTCCCTTGTTGGATACATAATGCTGAAAAAGAAGCTTTCCGTCGGGCGTGATAAGCACCATCTTTGTTGTCGTAGATCCTGCATCGACTCCAAGATATGCATCTCCCGAATAGGTTTCGATATTTTCATATGCAAGGTCGCACTTTTTGTGTCTTTCAACGAATGCCTCGTATTCTTCCTTGCTTTCAAAAAGCCGTCTGCCTGTAACAGTCGTGTCGCTCATGACTGCATTTTCGATAAGATTTGCGATCTCTGCGGCGGAATATATCTCTGCACAGTTTTCCGCTGCGTAAAGAGCAGAACCGTAAGCCATGAAGCATGACGCATTTTCGGGGAATACCGCATGCTCATCATCAAGTCCGAGAGTGTCCTTGAATGCCTTTCTGAGTCCCTTCAGGAAGGACAGAGGGCCGCCGAGGAAAAGCACCTTTCCTTCAATAGTACGTCCCTGAGCAAGTCCCGAAACGGTCTGGTCAACAACAGCCTGGAATACGGAAGCGGCGATATCCTCACGCTTTGCACCCTGATTGAGCAGCGGCTGGATATCCGATTTTGCGAAAACTCCGCATCTCGAAGCGATAGGATAGATCTTCTCAGCCTTGAGCGAAAGCTCGTCCATATCGTCAGCGGTGATCCCGAGGAGAGTTGCCATCTGGTCGATGAACGCACCCGTTCCGCCTGCGCACGAACCGTTCATTCGCTGCTCAACGCCGCCTGTGATGAATATGATCTTAGCATCCTCACCGCCAAGCTCGATAGCAGCATCGGCATCGGGATAGCTCCTGTTTATCGCAACGAATGCAGCATATACCTCCTGCACGAACGGCAGATGTCCGGCATTTGCAAGTCCAAGACCTGCCGAACCCGTAACAGATGTCGTGAATGACACATCGGGATATTTCTCTGCGATCTCACGCACCTGCTCAGCAGCCGTTTCCTTTACCTTTGAGAAATGGCGCTGATATTTTGAATAAATAATTTCGCCGTTCTCATTGGTAATAACGGTCTTGACAGTCGTTGAACCTACGTCTATTCCAAGTGAATAAATCTTACTCATTATACATTTTCCTTTATAAAAAATTCCCCTGATATCAAGATGCCGATCTGCTGACTCTGCTAATTTCACTAAAGCAGAAGGCTCCCCATCAGCAAAGAAAATTTTTTCCGTAAACTGCTTCCAGAACGGAAATTATTTTTTCAGCGACCTCCGCAGGCGCACCCTCCGCCGATATTTCAACACCCGAATGTTCTTTATAAACAGGTACCCTCTCATTGTAGACAGCTTCAAGCTCGTCCTTTGTATTTACCGCAACTATCGGGCGGTTCTTATCGCCCTTGATGCGCTCATAGCAGCTGTCAAACGGCAGCGAAAGATACACTGCAATTCCGCATTTTGAAGCAATGTCAGCATTCTTTGGACGAAGCAGCGCACCCCCTCCGCATGCTGTAACACCACCCTTTTCGCCAAGCTCCAGCATAGCCTCGCTTTCCAGCTCCCTGAAATATCTCTCACCTTTTTCCGCAAATATCTCAGGGATAGACATGCCGCTTTTTTCTGTTATGTACGCATCCATATCGGTAAACGGAACGCCCAGCGCAGCTGCCAGTGCTTTACCGACTGTCGATTTTCCGCAGCCCATAAATCCGCATAAATAAACAGTTTTCATATCAAGCTCTCCTTATCATACGGGAGTATCATTTACATATTCTGAAAGTCTGTTTTTCAGTTCTTCCTCCATGCAGGAATAAAACATCGCAAACAGCATATCAACGCTGCCCATCAGGAACATATTCCTGTTGTTTATTTCCGCAAGCTTCGGCACATTCGCCATTATGTAAGCCTTGTACCACTCTGCATTGTACGGCGGAACGGGCTTGTTTTTCTTTACGAGATATTTAGTTTCGAGATACGACTCCTTGATTATCTCATTATAATTCGCAGCACCCTTTGCAACTATTGCGGAATACAGCTGATATATCTGATCGTCAGTCATGGAATCTCCGCCGATCTTTATATTTTTAAGCGTCGGTATCCTGACTGCAAAGCTGAATACCATAAGTGAAAGTATCCTGTTGTATTCGGGACCGCTCATTTCGGAGCATGTCTTTTCGCTTATCCGCAGTCCAAGCGCTTTAAGGCACTCGGAATCGGTGATATTGTTCAGCACGACCTTCAGACAGTCCTTGATGCTTACATTATAGAAATCCTCATCAGTCATTGCGTATATGTATTTTACGGCATTGTAAAGGCTTACACCTGATTTTATTACCGTATCCGCAAGACCGTTTATCGCAGTCTTTTCATTGATAAATCTCATAGCGCAGCCTCCTTACTGAGCGTTCTTTCTGGGACGGCCCACAGTCTTGACAGAACCGTAGGTCTTTTCGGAATATTCGATAAATCCGAGAAGATCGCTTTCAGGTGCTTCGCCGTTCTTGACATTTCTCTTCATATTTGAGAGATACTGCGACCACTCTCTGAAATCCTCCTCGGAAACGCTCTTGCCGACCTTTTTATAAAGAGAATTGTACATTTTCTGGCATCTCTTTTCAAGCGCAGGATCTATCGCTATCGCAGCGGCTGCCTCTGCGTTGGTCGCAAATACAGGCGGATTGAACGGCACGGGGATCTTTTCCTCTGCCTTTTCTTCCTCCGTCTTTTCCTCTGCTTCCGTTCCGTCGGGATTGAGCACAGGAGGTCTGAACGGCTTTATCTCAGGCATTGGCTTTTCCGCTTTTTTCTCAGGCTCAGCGGGAACAGCGATCTCACCGCTTTCATCAATGACAGGCGGTCGGAAAGGCTTCGGCTCATCCGCCGCTGCCTCTGCCTGCCTGATTATCCTTACAGGTTCTGGCTTTGGTGCAGGCTCGGGTACAGGTTCCGGCTTTGCTTCATATACAGGCGCAGAAACCTGCTCAGGCTTTGCTTCAGGCTTAATCTCCGGAGCTGTCTGTACATTAACGGGAGCTTCTTCCCTGCCCGCAGACTGTGAACTGAGATCACTGCTCAGGTCGTTTGCAGCCTTTTCAAAGGAAGGCGCATTCTCCGCTTCTTCCTCATCTTCAAGGAATTCCTGAGCTTTGCTGAGAATATCGTCCATCTCAAACTCAGTGCTTCCCGGCTTCGGATATTTCGGTTCATTGTCATTATTTTTATTGAATATATCCCACTTTCCGGCATTTACTGCGGGATATCTCTGTTCGGGCGACGGGATATTATCGGGAACGACATCGCTTCTCTTTACGCTGTCGGATATTCCCGCATGGACTGCCGCATTATCCGCAGCCATACTATTCACCGCTGTATTTTCGGCATCTCCCGAAACAGCCGCCGCTTCACGTCCCATGATCTCACGGCAGGTCTTGCCCGACGGAGTTACTCTGTTGCAGTACGGCAGATCATAACCGGGTGTTTTGGTGAAATATCTTCCGCATTTTTCGCACTTCTGCATGAATATGCCGTTTTCGATCATAAGGTCAAATTCAAGGTCAATGACTGCCTTGAAGCTGTTCGGCATATACACCTCAGCCGGTATATCCGCAAAAGCTTCGAGTGCCGAATGCATCTCGAATTCCGCGGGACGGCTCATGTTCTTTATATTTGAAAAAGCATCGAGTGCCATCTGGTCGCGCATAGCATCTGTCGCATGTACATAATGTCCCGTTTCAGCCTCCTGAAGAACGCCCGAAAAACGCTTGTAGATGGACTTTGCGACCTTGCTCAGAACAAAAGGCGCATCGGGGATAACGGAAGGATTGCAGACTCTTGTATAGGGCAGCTCATCTGCTGTCATTCCGAATTCATTGGAAACGACCGAGAAGCAAAGATCGAAATAATCCTTTCTGACTCTGAAATCCTCAGCCTTCAGCATCATTGAATCTTCACCGCCGAAGATAAATTCGAGCTTCTTTTTTGCATATTCCTGAACACGCACGATATTCACCCACTGATTTATCGCACGGTTGGTCTTATATTCAGAAATGCGCTTGAATATCTGGCGTTCGTAGGAATTTTTCGGGGAGATGCATCTGCTCCAGAGATCCTCCAGACCTATCTTTTCCGAATGGCAGATAAATTCGATAATGCAGTCAAGAGCGATCATTTCGGCTTCCGCCGCAAGCTTTGCTTCAAGATACGGATGGCACTTGAAGATAGAATTCTTCGCCATCGAAAGCTGGCTTTCAGGCAGACTTCCGAATTTTCTTGCGTTTTTTCCCGCTTCTATGCACTGCTCCCAGAAGTATGTGAAATCGAACTCCGTAAAATGCAGCAATGTTTTGGAAAGCTCCAGCTTGTGGAAATTGTTATTGCCCTTTATAACAAACCATATGCTGTTCATTAAAGCTACCATTCCTTTCGTTGTTAAGTGTGATATATATTGATCAAGAATGTGTGCAAATGATCTGCACGTTCATCAGAAACAATGTTTAATCGCCCTGTTTAAGGCACAATTATGCATACTAATAAATTATATCACAATTCCCGATAAATTTCAATCGTTTTTTTCATAATTCCGCAGGAAATTTTTCAGCAAAAAAATGCCGATGCATATTGAATGCATCGGCAGGATTTTCAGTTGTTTTCTTCGGGACGTGCAATGTCAAAGTCGATAAGCCCCGATGATACGGCAGCCTTCGTGCAGACTACCTTCACCTTGTCACCGACCTTGTAAAGCGTTTTCCCGTCCTTTGTAACAGAGAACATTCCGTCATATTCGCAGCCCTCTTCGGGGAGAGTATCCATTCTGACAAGTCCCTCAACGGTGTTTTCCAGCTCGACATAGAAGCCGTACTCAGTAACGCAGCTTATCATTCCCTCAAACTCCTCGCCGAGATGCGAACGCATATACTCTGCCATGTAGCAGTCCTCGCACTCCCTCTCGACTCTCATAGCCGTAAGTTCACACGCCGATGACTGCTCCGATGCATTCTTCGCAAATGCCTCGTAACGCTTTTTCAGCTTGCCCTTTTCAAGCTTGTTATAGCAAAGATCTGTCAGTATGCGGTGTATGGCAAGGTCTGGATAACGTCTGATAGGAGATGTAAAATGCGCATAATCCTCCAGCACAAGTCCGAAATGTCCTAAAGGCTCATCGGCATATCTCGCCTTAGCCATTGAGCGTAGCACCATGTTGTTGATAACGGGCTTCAGATCGGAATCCTCAACGCTTTTCAGCAGCTCGGCAAGATGCACGGGCTTTACAGTCGTAAACTGCGGCAGTGCAAGTCCCAGACGGTCGCACGCCTCACGCAGATCAGCGATCTTTTCCGCACTCGGATCCTCATGCACACGGTAAACAAACGGGATCTCATTTTCCCTTGCAAGCTTTGCGGCGCAGGTATTCGCCATCAGCATGAATTCCTCGATAATGACTTCCGCTTCGCCTCTTTCACGGCGCTTTACATCTATGCATCGGTCATTTTCATCAAGGATAAGCTTGCATTCAGGTGTATCAAGCTGCGGTGCGCCCCTCTTTATCTTATTCGCAGTGAGTATATCCGCAAGCTTTTTCATTGCGGGGATAACGTCCTTTACCTCGGCATATTTTTCATTTACCGCATCATCGGCATCGCCCTTCAGTATGCGGTTTATCTCGGAATAAACGCCCTTTACCCTTGAACGGATAACAGCCTTTGAGAATTTGAATTTTACAAGCTCGCCTTCCTTTGAAAGCTTCATCAGACAGGCAAACGAAAGCCTGTCCTCCTGCGGATTGAGCGAACATATGCCGTTTGAAAGCTCCTTCGGCAGCATGGGTATTACCTTATCCGCATAATAGATCGACGTTCCTCTGAGCAGTGCATCATTATCGAGAGCGGATTTCGGCTTTACATAATACGAAACATCGGCAATGCATACATCAAGCTCAAACCCGTCCTCAGTTTCCTTTACATAAACGGCATCGTCAATATCCTTTGTATCCGCACCGTCAATAGTAAATATCGGCAGATCACGAAGATCAAGACGCTTTTCAATCTCGCCGTCGGGGATACCGATATTTTCGGCATGCTTTGCCTCGTCAATGACCTCTGACGGGAACTCAGTTTCAACACCCGCAAGCATAAGAACAGCCTTTGCCGAAGATGACGCATCGTCGGAAGAACCGAATTTCATGATGACCTTTACCTTATGCTCGCTGTGACGCTGACCTCGCCTGCACACCTCTGCAAGCACCTTGTCGCCCTCCTGATAATCGCATTCCGAGCCGACTATCTCAAGCGGTTCTTTCGTCAGGCTGTCCGGGCTGACAAGCATTCTTGCGCCCTCGCTGATAACGGTTCCGCTGAACTGCGAGAAATTTTCCTCAACTATCCTTACGACCTCACCCTCAGGCTTTTCACCTCTTGCAGGGATAAGTCTTGCAAGAACAACATCATTCGGCATTGCGCCCATAAGAAATTTTCCGGGAACGAAAACCTCGGTATTATCGTCATTTCGCCTGATAAATCCAAAGGTCGTGTTGACTCTCGAAACGGTTGCGGGAAAAACGCCCTCAGTCATGCTGACAACAAATCCACCCTTTTTCTCGAATATCGCACCCTCGCCCTCCAGGTTTCTGAGAGCCTGCTTGAACATATCGGGGCGGTCCTTTTTGCCTTTGCATTTAGCATAAAGCGTTCTGAAAGGAACGGGCTTGCTTCCGCTCTGCTTCAGAATGCAGAGAATTCTTTTTCTGTAAATTTCGGTGTAATCTATCTTGACCTTTTTTGCTTTTTTATCTTTTTTCATACACATTTACCTCAAGTCAGATCGGGTTATTATTTATGTTCAGAAACAGTCCCATGTATACATAATATCCGAGAAATCCGCGTTTTTCAGCTTTTCAGATGATATGAAGAAGCACGCTCCTCCGCCGTCTCCGAACATTATATATTCGCTCATATCGCAGTCGATCATAAACAGCAGACGGTCGTATTTTTCGTATTCCGTTCCGTTTCTGGGATCCTCCTGATCGAATATCGGATAGCCCAGCAGCTTATGCTCGGCAGGCTGTCCCTCATCGGGATCGTCATCGTCAGCAAAGAGAAATTCCATATCATTATCATCGAGATCGGCAATGCAGCTTATCTTTTTTTCGGGAAATGCAGCATTGTAATTCTTTGTGAATTCGCCGTCAAAACGATAATCGAACACCGTCATAGGCTCTTCCGCATTTTCAAATTCAAGCTTATATTCCATCTGCACGGGAAAATTCCCGCTTATCTCGGGGCAGTATTTTTCGGAACATTCGTCCTCCGTGACGGTTTTGTCTATCTCGGGATAATATCTTACTGCATATCCCTTTTCATCGGAGATGCCGTAATCCTCGCTGTCTGCAATGAAGAACTGGAGCAGTCCCTTTTTCGGCAGACCGCCGTGTCCCTTTATCTTTGAAAGATCCATCTGAGCAAGCAGGACAAGGGGCGTTCCGCTGCCGGAAACAGGTGCTTCCTCATCGTGCGGGATATACGGCGTTCCTGAAAATTTGCTGTCCGTGAGTTCAAGCTCAGGCTCGTCCTCGGTCGGGACTTTCAGTGAGATCTTCACAACAGGAAGCATAGTTTCCGCATTTGTTTTTTCAAGTACATCTCTGAGTTTTTTCTTGTGATCGTTCATTTCACTGCCTCCGTTCTATAAAAAAAGCTCCATGCCTACCGAACGGTATAACACGGAGCGTGATCCCGAAAATTACTTTGCGATATGCTTTTCAATGATCGGAATAAAGTTTACAAGCAGGGTAACTACGAAAAAGATAACTGCACAGACCTTAGTAAGTCTTTCAAGAGCAGCCTCTCTTGTGTTTCCGCTGTTCTTTCCGTAAAAGCTGTCATTCTCAGCGCCTGTGATGGCAGAAGTCATGCCCTGCTGCTTCTGTGACTGCATCAGTGTGACGATGATGATGAACAGGCTGGAAATAAGGAGAAGAACTCCGCCTATTATTTCAATAACGCCCATTTTCTATTCCTCCGATTGATATTGATATAATTACTTACCGTACAGTATACCACACTTTTTCACGGATTGCAAGGGGTATTCCGAATTTTTTTCATCGGGATGCAAATTTTACATAGTTTTGATCTTTTTTATCGGGACATAATACTCTCAGAAAGGATTGAAGCAGATGCCGAAATATATAGAAAAAATGATAGTATTCCTGACAGGCGGAGTGATATATTCGCTTATCGAGATACTTTTCCGAGGATATACTCACTGGACAATGACGCTGACCGGCGGAGCTGCACTGCTGATTATTTACATCACTAACATAAAAATCAAAACGAAAGGTCTTATAGTCCGCTGTCTTGCAGGCTGCGCGATAATCACATCGCTCGAATTCATTGTCGGCTGTATTGTCAACCGAGGGCTTCACATGAAGGTTTGGGATTATTCCGGGGAAAAATACAAC
>USNJ01000044.1 GCA_900556055.1 uncultured Ruminococcus sp. | reverse complement strand
GGAGATTTTATCTTGAATACCTGCTCTGGAGTAAGCTCCAGATTTTCGCAGAGATAATCAAGCGTCGATTTTGAGATATTTCTCGAAAGCTCCAGCCTTACGGGTGAGAGCTTCTTTCTCTTTTTGAGCAGCTCCTCCATCACCTGACGGAAATCAAGATCGTGGTCAAGTGCCTCTTCCACGTTGATATCCGCATTTCTTGTGACTCTGAAAAGCGTCTTGTCGATAATATGATAATTCTGGAATACCTGACCCACATAATGCAGGATAAGCTCCTCAACCAGCATAAAGCGGCGCTCGGTCCCTGGGAGAAATATCAGTCTGCTGAAATTTCCGCTTGCGGGGATAATGCCTATCTTTCCGTCGCTTTTCGATTCAATGCTGACAGCGGCATATATCTCCTTGTTTTTGAGGAACGGGAACGGATGACGCTTGTCGATGACCTGCGGGGAAATGAGCGGGAGTATCTCGGAATTGAAATAAGCCTGCAAAAACTGCTCCTCCTCAGCCGACAGCGAACGGAAATCCACCTGCTGGAAGCCGTATTCCGCCAGGCTTTTCATGATGTCCATATATGCCCTGTCTTTTCGGGGAGTCAGCTCCGCAACACGCTTTAAGATAGCCTGTATCTGCTCACCTACGAGCATTCCCGTCTTATTTTCCTTAAAATCGGGGTCAACTATAAACTGGTCGTGCAGAGAACCTACACGCACCATAAAAAATTCATCGAGATTGCTCTGATATATAGCTGCAAATGACAGCCTTTCAGCAAGAGGAACAGCAGTATTTTCCGCCTCCTCAAGAACACGTTCATTGAATTTGAGCCAGGAAAGCTCACGATTGTCATAACATTGTTTCATACTTCAAACCTGCCTGTAACGGGCGATGCCCTTTGTTCTTTATATTATAACACATCAAAGCTGTTTTGTCACTCAGTTTTTATAATAAATTCACGTAAAATCTTTGTGAAATACGCCGATAATATCACATTATCAAATGTTAATTTCAAAAAACTGTTTACGAAACCGATTTTGAGTGATATAATAGCATTATATTACCGAAAGGACGTTTGAAATGAGTATAAAGTACCATATCCCCGATTTTCTGAGACATTTTCATCTCAATATACTTCTTGCGGATTACATGAAGAAATATCCCGAAAGATTTTATGACGATATAACGATAGGCTCCGTTTACGGCACATTCCCGACCTCTCTCTGGAACGGCGGACGCTATTTCGAGGGAACCGTTGACAAGCGCATAATAAGCGAGGTATTAAAGCAGTTCAATCAGCGCGGGATCCCATGCAGATTTACATTCACAAATCCCCTGCTGACCGAGGAGCATCTCTCCGATCCGTTCTGCAATTATGTCATGAAGACCGCAAACAACGGTCTGAACGAGGTGATCGTAGCTTCCGACCTGCTTGAAGATTATATCAGAAAAACCTATCCGAGATACAAGATCACAAGCTCCACCTGCAAGCAGATCGAGGATTACGAAAAGCTCTGCACCGAGCTTGATAAGCCGTACAGCCTTGTCGTTCTCGACTACAACTGGAACAACAACTTTGAATTTCTCGAAAAAATGCCGCAGAAAGAGAAGATCGAAATATTAATAAATGCCTGCTGTATGCCGAACTGCCCGAGAAGAGGCGAGCATTACCGAACTATCGGCGAAAACCACATCAAATATGCGGAATTCAAGAAGAAATTTCCGAACGGACAGTTCAAATGTCCCGAATTCAAGTGCGATCAGCAGATTCTTCATCTCTATCAGACAACTGGATATTCTACCCATGTAAAGCCAGGGGATATCTACGAAAAGTACGTGCCTATGGGCTTTGAGAACTTCAAGATCGAGGGACGCTCCACGCCCGACATAAACGTTCTGGAAAATTATATCTACTATATGGCAAAGCCCGAGTGGAAGGATACAGTCCGCCTTGAACTGCTGCTTTCGCTTACTAAGAAGTATAAATATTTTATGTGAAGTGAAATTCTTATTCACAAAAACCTATTTACAAACCGCCGAAAAAATGTTATAATGCTTTTATATGGTTATTTAAAGGTAAATCGAATCATGAAATTTTCGTTTAAGGAGATCTGTCATGGCAAAGGATAATAAAAAAATGGTCGAAGCGATCACCTCTATGGACGAGGACTTCGCCAAGTGGTACACCGACATCGTAAAGAAAGCTGAGCTTATCGAATACACAAGCGTCAAGGGCTGCATGGTCATCAGACCTTACGGCTATGCTATCTGGGAAAATATCCAGCATATACTCGACGGAATGTTCAAAGCTACCGGACACGAGAATGTCTGCATGCCTATGTTCATCCCCGAAAGCCTGCTGAACAAGGAAAAGGATCACGTTGAGGGCTTCGCTCCGGAGGTCGCATGGGTAACTCACGGCGGCTCCGAAAAGCTGGACGAAAGACTCTGCGTCCGTCCTACCTCCGAAACCCTTTTCTGCGAGCATTACTCAAATATCGTTCACTCCTACCGCGACCTGCCCAAGCTCTACAATCAGTGGGTATCCGTCGTAAGATGGGAAAAGACAACACGTCCTTTTCTCCGTTCAAGAGAATTTCTCTGGCAGGAGGGACACACTATCCACGCTACCGCTGAGGAGGCTGTCGAAGAAACCGAGCGTATGCTGAACGTATATGCGGACTTCTGCGAAAAGTGCCTTGCTATGCCTGTTATCAAGGGCAAAAAGACCGAGAGCGACAAGTTTGCGGGCGCAGTTTCCACATATGCTATCGAGGCTCTGATGCATGACGGTCAGGCTCTCCAGGCAGGTACTTCCCACTATTTCGGCGATGGATTTGCAAAGGCATTCGGAATCATGTATACGGACAAGGAAAACAAGAAGGTTTATCCTCACCAGACCTCATGGGGTGTTACAACACGTCTTATCGGTGCTATCATCATGACTCACGGCGATGACAACGGCCTTGTTCTCCCCCCTGCGGTTGCACCTGTTCAGGCGGTTATCATTCCTGTTCAGCAGCATAAGGAGGGTGTTCTTGAAAAGGCTCAGGAGCTGAAGGATCGTCTTGCAAAGGCAGGCGTAAGAGTCAAGCTCGATGATTCGGACAATTCACCCGGCTGGAAGTTCGCTGAATATGAAATGAAGGGCGTTCCTGTCCGCATTGAGATCGGACCTAAGGATATAGAGCAGAACCAGTGCGTTATCGTCACAAGACATAACCGTGAAAAGGCTTTCGTATCTCTCGATGATCTCGAAACAGCCGTAAACGACAAGCTGACTGCTGTCCGCGACGGACTGTATGCAAACGCTCTCGCAAACCGTGAAAGACGCACATACGCCTGCAAGACTCTCGATGAGATCACAAAGACTCTCGAGGAAAAGGGCAATGGCTTCATCAAGGCTATGTGGTGCGGCAGCGAGGAATGCGAAAGCAAGGTCAAGGAAGTTACAGGTGTCGGCTCAAGATGCATCCCTCTCGAGCAGGAACAGGTCTCCGATGTCTGCGTATGCTGCGGAAAGCCTGCAAATCAGCTCGTTTTCTGGGGCAAAGCATATTGATAAAAACTTTTTCGGGGGATCGCTGCATTATATCTGCGGCGGTCCTCTGTTTTTAAGGAGGATAAACTATGCCCGATTTTGATGAAGATCTTGCCGACAAGCTGAGAGAATATCTTGAAACAGGCTCTTTTGATATGGAAAAGACCGATATATCCGATGAAATAAAGAATTTCGACATCACACCGAAAAATGAGCATGACAAATCGCTGATATTTGCGCTGAAAAAGTGGCTGATAGACGAGCTGAACCGCATCACCGACATGAAGGTGAATGCAATAGGCATATGCTTTCAGGCAGGCACAGACGAGAAAAACAGAGCAGGCGCAGATGTATCATTCTGCTATAACACCGAGGATAATCCGCAGAACGAAATAAGCGGCGCAAGGTGGAATTTCTGCAATTGGAAGGCTCATTATTTCGAGAATTTCGACGATGATGACGCTGTTTACGGCTCAATGGATATGTGGGCGCAGTTCCGCAATATCTCATTCGAAAACATGCCGCAGGACGCTCTTGCCGCTGAATTTTTCCCATGTGCGATAAACGCAGTCAAGGCACTGAAGGCTGACGGAACTATTGCCGAACGCTTCGGAAAGGATATCCCCGTGCTTATGATCGACAGCCTTGAGCTTACCGCAGACAGTGCGGTTTACACAGCTCTCGCAAACGATCTCAGCCTGCTTGACGAGGAATATTTCGATATGCGCGGCTGTACATTCCCGACCGTCTGACGGAGGGCAGAGATGAAAAAACACTTTGCTTTTGCCGCATTGATATCGGCGGCACTCCTTTTCGGCGGCTGTTCGGCTGATAATTCAAACGTTGCGGGATATGACGCTGTTATGGCTGTACGCAAAAATGCAGCATCGGCAGACAGCGGACATTATTCGGTGATAAACAATTTAACGGGAATCTCAGAGCAGGAATTCACCTATTTCTATGACAAAAACAACAAGCTCCACTACCTCTGCACAGGCGTTTCCGACGGCAGCAAATACCGTGAATATTACACGGGAACTGACCTTTACACCGAGCAGAACGGCGCTCTCAAAAGCGACAACACCGTCGTCTACAACCGCAAAAGCACTCACCCGTTTGCTGACGGACAGCTGTTTTTCATGCTGCCCGAATGCATTTCCGACAGCCGATGCGATGAAGCTGACGGCGAATCCGTCTACACCTACGATTATGACACCGAAAAGCTTGCGGATAAATTTGAGTCGCTGAACGGTCTTACCGCATTTTCGGCGGAATACAGATTTGACTCTGACGGAAATTTCGCCGATTTCGTGCAGAACAGCACCGTCACCGATAACGGAAAAACAACGGAAAACAGCTATACCGTCACCTTTGACCGTGTGAATGAAATAACGGATATACCCGATCCGTTCAGGGAGAAACAGGAATGATCTACGATAAAAAAGCTATATATGACCTGCTCGAAAAAAGCGGGATCCGATACAAAATAATCGAACACAAGGCGATGTTCTGCGAAGCGGACGAGGATCCGACACTTTATGCCGAAGACGATGTCGTGATAAAAAACCTTTTTCTGCGTGACTCAAAGGGACGGCATTTCTATCTTATCGTCCTGCCGCTGCGCAAGCGTGCCGATCTCAAAAAGATAGCCGAGAAGCTAGGCTCGACAAGACTTGGCTTCGCCTCCGAAGCAAGGCTGATGGAACATCTCGGGATAACCCCCGGCTCGGTATCGCCGTTCTGCCTGCTGAACAACGAAAACGGCGATGTACCCGTATATTTCGACAATTCGCTTAAAGGGCTGAAAAGTGTGGGCGTTCACCCGAACGACAACACTGCGACCGTCCTGCTTTCCTTTGACGATCTGCTGAAGCTATGCACGGCAAACGGAAATCCCATACACTATATTGATGTATAATACTAAAAACAGCGTTTCACACCAACTGATGTGAAACGCCTTTTTTATGGGATATTTTTATCTGTCAGAACGGATAAAACATGTACAGCTGCGGATCCTGGGCAATTCCGTCCTCACGGACTTCAAAATGAAGATTTGCACCCGTCGCCATGCCCGTACTTCCGAGCAGACCTATTTTTTCGCCTGTTTTCACGCTGTCTCCGATGCTTACGGATATCTCAGAAAGATGCGCATATATCGTTGAATAGCCGTTTCCGTGGTCTATAACAACATAGTTTCCGTAATTGCTGTTATAATCCGCAGCCGATACAACGCCGTCCGCAGCAGCCGAAATGTCCGAGCCTTCACAGCCGTTCCATGCAAAATCTATTCCGTGATGAAAATTTTCGCTGTCGTCATTACTGTTTTGATAATCTGCCGAAACGCTGCGGTTTTTAACGGGAGATACAAAAGTGACATCTGCATTGCTTGTTTCATCTGCCGCTTCGCTGTTCATCACGACCGAAGCACTGTCATTTTCATCGGTATTTGCAAAAGTAACCTCTGCCGCAGCTGTTTCATCTTCCGTATCTGCGGCAGCTCCCGGATATGACCTTGTTTCGCCGTCCATCGTGACCGAAACGCCTTTTACGAGATAATTCTCGGTGTCAGCATCTATCGTCACGCTTATTTTACCTAAATATTCCGAAATATCGGCAAAATAATCCTTGTTGATCGCATCAAATGTCAGCGGCGAAGCGGGCTTTTCGTCATTTAAAGCCGCCTCGGTGAGATATTGCGATGTGCCAACAAATATTTTTTTGGCAATATATGCAGTCTTATCCTCCTGCACATCGGAGGCCTCCGCCGCATCAGCCGATGCATCGCTGCGGAAGAAATCCGCCGAAACGAACACGGTCATAGACGCAGCGACCAGCACAGCAGCAACCGCAATGCATATCACTGATTTATTTTTGAAATTCATTATCGCACCTATCCTTTCTTTTATCTCGGACGATCCGAAGCCTGCGGTCAGCGCCGCCTTGTTTTCCTCTGCGGATATCAGCGCCATCGCATATTCGGCAGGATCGCCGCCGGTTATTTTCAGGACTTCTTCATCGCAGGCAAGCTCGATATCACGGCAGTTCATGCGGAACATTATCCAAGCAAGCGGATTGAACCAATGAACGCAGACCGCCGCTGCTGACAGATATTTCATCAGCACGTCAAATCTTTTTATATGCACAAGCTCATGCGCCAGAATGAAATCCATTGTCTTTTTATCGTAATCCATACATTTCGGGAGCAGGATAACAGGGCGGATAACGCCGACCGTTACGGGGGATATTATCCTGTCGCTTATTTTCACGCAGACCTTCCGCCTGATGTTGAACGGCGTTATCATCTCATGATGATCGTCCTCCGCAGGCAGCGCAGACGAAACATCACGCATGAACCGCATATGGGGAATGAGGAAGAAAGCCCCCGTCAGCAGCACGCCCGCGGAATAAACAGCCTCAGCTATCGGCAGGATATTTTTATTGCCGTCCGACTCCGCTTTTTCGGGATATCCGACACTTATCCGCTGAACAAAAGGCGGCATTGCATCATAAAGAGCCGCATTTTCCGTCATCGGCACAGCATAAAACGGGATAAGCATGCGCAGTGCCGCTATCGCCCAGAGAGCCGTAAACGTGCGCCTTGGCAGATGTTTCCCGAAAATAAGCCGCAGCAGAAGGACCGCAGCTATCAGCACAGAAGCCGATGCGGACATTCTTAGTATCAGCATTTCATATTCTCCACAAGCTTTTTGAGCGCAGCTATTCCCTCTGCGGAAAGCATTCCGCTTCCGACCATCGACGCCGCCAGCTTATCCGCCGAGCCGCCGTACATTCGGTCAATAAGCTCAGCTGTTTCAAACTCCCTTACCTCGTCCTTTGTTATCTCTGCATGGCATACAAAGCCCTCCTCCGAGCGGCTGACAGCACCCTTGTCTATGCACTTTTTTATGACGGTATATGTCGTCGTCTTTGACCAGCCGACCTCTTTGGCGAGCAGAGCCGCTATTTCCTTTGCAGGTATATCGCCCTCCCTCCACAATATTTCCATGACTTTAAGCTCTGAATCAAACATCTTGATATTCATATGAATTCTCCTGTTCTATTGCAATAGAATGTGATCACGATTTTATTCTATCACAGTAGAATTGATTTGTCAATAGGGTATTCAAAAAAAATCAGGCACATAAAATCATGCGCCTGATCTTTTAAAAAATGGGAATTACGTTTTTATCGCCCTGACGGAATTTTTGTAGACAATGCTTCCGTTGACCCTGATACGGCCTATCACCGTACCCGGCTTTGTTATTTTTTTCAGCAGCGAATCGACGGCAAGCCGGGACATAAGCTCCGTATTTACCTCGACCGTTGTTATCTTCGGGTCGGAAAGCGACGAATATACCGAATTATCAAAGCCCGTGATAGACACCTCTTCCGGCACTCTCACGCCCATGTCACGCAGCTTTCTTATCAGCATGCACGCCGTTTCATCGCAGTTGCAGACAAACGCCGTTGGCATATCCTCGGGCAGCTTGCCGAGAGTTATGCGTCCGCTTTCGTCGCGGTCATCGATCAGATAATCCTTTCTGATATATATGTCATGCTCTATAAGCGACTTCATATATCCGAGATATCTGTCCTGTATACTGCTGGTCGCCCTGACCGTTCCGACAAAAGCTATCCTTTCATGACCGTTTCTTATAAGATAGTTTGTCATATCGTACATGGCATAGAAGCTGTCGCAGATTATGCAGTCGATCTCCGTTCTTTCATCGTAATAATCGAGGAATATCATCGGCAGACCGCTCTTTGCGATCATCTCGGAGTATTTGTTTGAAACCTTTCCGAGGATTATCACTCCGTCAACGCTGCCTGTGATAAGCGCTTTCGGAAGTATGAGATCCCTCTCGTCCCCGTCGCTTATGCTGTGAAAAAATCCGCAGTAGTCATTTGACTGAAGTATGTCGGAAATGTGCTTATAATATTTCAGATAAAACGAATCATCACTTAAAAAACGCTCTGCCGCAATTATTGCAACGCTCCTCGTGGCAGTGCGGTGCGCCTTCTTTTTTGCTGTTGATGTGCGGTATCCGATCTCAAGCGCTGTCTGACGCACCTTGACACGCAGCTCATCGCTGATGCCCGGCTTATCCGCAAGCACCTTGGAGACCGCAGCCACGCTTATCCCCAATCTGTCGGCTATATCCTGCATTCTGACTGTTTTTTTCATGCCTGACCTCCCCTGAAGCCGTGAAGATATGTTTCTCTGTAAATAAGATTATCACAATTCGGATACAATGTCAATAAGTTAAAAATCACTTAACTTAATTTCATTTTTAACTTATATTATAACGCTTATTTAACCTTATTTTTAACTAGATTAAGTTAATTTAACATAAAATTTTTCCCGTAAAAAATCATCGAAAACCTTTTCGTTTCAGGGAAAACGATTTCTCATTCGGTCAAATCAATAAAAGTACCGTTCGGAGATTAGATTTTATTATGCATAACGTTTAGTTTTTTCCTCTGTTTTTGTTCACTGAAACGATTTTTTATTAGTAAATTAACCTCGCTTCGTAATACTAAACAAAGTTAAATGCCGCAATATGTGCAAATCAGCTAAAAGTATATTTCCTTATTGACAAGTGTAAAAAATAATGTTAAAGTGACAGTAGTAAATCACTGTTAATCACGGTGAGCTTGTAAAGTAAATCAATACCGAAAGGCGGCATTTAAATGAAGGTTAAAGTTATCAACGGCACTTCCCTCCCCAACATTCCCTGGCAGGACAAGCCCGAGGGATGCAAGGACGTAGTTTGGCGCTACAATGCAAACCCCATCATCAAGAGAGATCACATCATGGTAAAGAAGGCTAACGGCTACCGTGAGCCCTCCAACTCCATCTTCAACAGCTCCGTAGTTCCTTTTGAGAACGGCGACTACAAGTTCGCAGGCGTTTTCAGAGTTGACGACAGAGAGAGAAACATGGAGCTCCACGTTGGTTTCTCCAAGGACGGCATCAACTGGGACATCAATGAGGAGAGGATCAAGTTCAAGTGCGATATCCCCGAGGTTGCAGAGTGGCAGTACGGCTACGACCCCAGAGTCTGCAAGCTTGAAGACAAGTACGTTGTAACATGGTGCAACGCTTACGGCTGGAAGCCTACTATCGGTATTGCTTATACATACGATTTCAAGGAATTCACACAGCTGGAGAACGCTTACCTGCCCTTCAACAGAAACGGCGTTATGTTCCCCAGAAAGATCAATGACAAGTACATGATGATGAGCCGTCCTTCCGACAGCGGTCATACTCCTTTCGGCGATATGTTCATCAGCCAGTCTCCCGACCTCACATTCTGGGGTCAGCACAGACACGTAATGGGTCCCTCCAAGGGCTGGGAATCCACAAAGATGGGCGCAGGTCCTATTCCTATCGAAACAGACCGCGGCTGGCTCATTTTCTATCACGGCGTTCTGACTTCCTGCAACGGCTACGTATACAGCTTCTCCGCTGCACTCCTCGATAAGGACGAGCCTTGGAAGGTCCTCAAGAGAGGTGCTTCCTACCTCCTCAGCCCTCAGGAGTACTATGAGCTGGTCGGTGATACAGACGCAGTAACATTCCCCTGCGCTAACCTCGTTGACGCTGACACAGGCAGGATCTGCATCTACTACGGCTGCGCTGATACATGCACAGCTCTCGCATTCACAACAGTTGACGCTGTTATGGACTTCCTCGACAACAACAGCCAGGTTTGATCTGCTGTTTACAACTGATATCCAAGCCGCTTCCGAGCTTTTCGGGAGCGGCTTTTTATGTTGACAATTTATCGCAGATATGTTATACTTTTTTAAGAAAGGGGACTTATTATGATGCTCGCTATACTTGCTTGGATACTGCTTATATCAATAATCCTCGCAGACATAACCGCCGTAGTTTTTTTCGTAAAAACAGTCATAACATACAGCTCCATCCCGAAAGAAAACACTGAAGAACGCAAAGCCCACAAAACCTCAATGATAACAGCGTCCATACTTCTTGGACTGGTCGCTGTTCAGGTCATAACTGTCATCGCATTTGTGATAATGCTTTCGTTTGCCGTTGCACATATGTAGGAGGAAGTATGAGCGATAAAACATTTCTGCGTCTGCTTATTGTCATCGCCGCAGCGGGAATTATCTCGATGATAATTCTCCTCGTATACACAGCCGTGCTTTTCTCTGATGTTTCCGTGATAACCTTTATCGCAAACGGGAGGACATTCCGATGAAAGCACATACAAAAATACTCATTATCTCGCTTCTCACGCTTATTATAATACTGACCGATCTGTTTATTTATGAGAATTTCACCAAGCGCTGCATTCCCGACAAAAGCGGCGTAATGAGAGCAAAATCAATCGAGCTTGCGGATTATCTCCCGTTTGATGATAATTCAAAGATCATAAAAATCAAGGACGAACTGCCGCTGACGGACGACCTCCCGGTGATCGACAGCGCAGCCGCCCTGTACCCGATCTCATCGGCATTCGTAAACGCACTTTATCCCGAAGATTCGGTCATATTCGACGGAAGCGACTTCACTGCCGAAAGCCGCCTGCAAATGAGAAATACCCCGTCCGCATATAAAGCCGTTGCCGAGGGAAATGCGGATATTATCCTCTGCGCCGCACCGTCGGAGGAACAGAAAAAGTATGCCGCCGATATGAATGCCGAGCTTGAATTTGTCCCAATCGGACGTGAAGCCTTCGTGTTTCTCGTAAAAGCGGACAATCCCGTAAACAGCCTCACAGCCGATGAGATAAGGGGCATCTACACGGGAAAATACCGCCTATGGTCAGAGCTTGGCGGCAAAAATATCCCGATAGGCGCAGTTCAGCGCAATGAGGGAAGCGGCAGTCAGTCAGCATTCCTGCGGTTCATGGGCGATGAAAAGCCGGTCAGGGACATTGACTTTATCAGCAGCGCAATAGGCTTTTCTTTCAGATTTTATGCCGGGGAGGTCGCAGCAAACGGCGGCGTAAAAATGCTTGCGGTAGACGGCATCTATCCCGATTCCGAGCATATTTCCGACGGCAGCTATCCTGTTGTCAGTGATTTTTATGCGGTCTATGACAAAAATAACGATAACCCGAATATCCCGCTGCTGATAGAATGGTTTCTCTCCGAAAGCGGTCAGAAAATAGTCGAAGAAACAGGCTATTCTCCCATATCGTAAATATTCAGATCCCGAAAGCCGACAGTCTTTGTGATATGTCGGCTTTTTCTTTTCAGAAAATAATTATCGTTTTTCGATAAAAAAGTATTGACATTTGCAAATCAATGTGATATACTGCAAATAGCAAAAGCGAAAGGAACGATATGACCATGATTCTTTCAACCAAATCAAAGTCAGTCATGCTGACGCAGATACTGACGATAATGCTGTTTGTTTTCCTCGTTGCAATGCTGTTTTTTATCCCCTCTGTCGGAAAATGGTACTCGTCAGTCGCCCATGCGACAGCTATCCGACCGACTGACAACAAGGAAGCTGCGATCGCCCTGAGTGCGGTGCTGTACGCCGCCGAGATACCCGCTCTTACAGCAGTCATTTCCGTATGGAAGCTGCTGTCGAACATCACTGATGAGCGCATATTCGTGCAGAATAACGTCAAGCTCCTGCGGATACTCTCCTACTGCTGCTTCGCCGTCACTGTGATATTCATTTTCTTCGGGATATACACCTTCGTTTCACTGGCGATCGCCCTTGCTGCGGCATTTATGGGACTTATCCTCCGTGTTCTGAAAAATGTTTTCTCAAAGGCTGTCGAGCTGCGTGAAGAAAACGATCTGACGGTCTGAGGAGGTATTGCGATGCCGATAATAGTTAATCTCGATGTCATGATGGCACTGCGGAAGATATCCTCAAACGAGCTTGCCGAAAGGATAGGCATAACCCCCGCAAATCTGTCCGTACTGAAAACAGGCAAAGCAAAAGCCGTCAGATTTTCCACTCTTGAAAGCCTGTGCCATGAGCTGAAATGCCAGCCGGGCGACATTCTCGAATACACCGACAATGAAAATGACGAAAGGATAAAGAGCCATGACTGAAAATCCAATACTTGACGGACCTGTTTGCGTCCCCGAAAAAAAGCACGAATACACACTTACCGAATCCCTCACCGCAATAGCCTGCATTGTCCTCGGATATTTCTACCTTAGATGCGTTGCCGTAAACGGCGGACACGGCATAGGCGGAGGCATATTCTTCACACTTTTCTCCCTGACAGGATTTTTTGCGCTGAAAAAAAGCGGCAGAAAATTCAGCCGCTTCGGTATTTTCCTTTTTGTGATGTCACTCGTTTTCGCAGCAGAGCTTTTCATCACAGCCAATGAATATGCACGCTTCGCAAGCGGATTTTCCTCGCTCGTATCGTCCGCACTTTTTTTCTACTGCACCTCCTTCGGCATAGAAAAAGTCGGTCACCTTTTCGGTGCCGACCTGACAGGCGCAGCTGTAAAGCGTCCGTTTGAGAAATATTTTTCAGTTTTCCCCGCATCTGTATCTGCTGTAAAGGGAAAAAATTCGGAAAAGCGGACCAAGTCCATCGGATAT
>USNJ01000043.1 GCA_900556055.1 uncultured Ruminococcus sp. | reverse complement strand
CCTGCCGATGGAGCATTGCTCTCTGACGACCTGGGCAGTGAGTACACACTCTTCGGCAATGGAGTGAACTACAAGACAGAATATAGATATTTTGACGGTGGCACAGAGAACGACCGTCCTGCATACGGCATCATGAAGCAGCCGGACGGAAGCATCGTCATCAGCATCGACAGAAGCAGCAAGATTTTTTTCATAGCATTCACCATCCTTAAATGTATTCTCTGTACTTTAATTGTAACCTGCGCAGGAATTTTTGTCGAGATAAATTCTCATAGTAAAAATATTTCAAGCACGTAATTACTATGCAGTTCAGCGGAATATTTTTCTGCATTATTTTCAGTTAACAGGTGTATATTTCTTTTCCAGCAGACGCACAAAATAATGGTAGGCTGCAAAAACGAAAACAGCACAACTGATCCAGGCAATCGGCTCCGCCATACAGATGCCCTCATAGCCAAAGGGCACACTGAGATATATTGCTGCGATAGAACGCATAATAAGCTCCACAACACCCGAAAGCATAGGAATCATGCTTACGCCCATGCCCTGGCAGGCGTTACGATAAATAAAAATCTGACTGAGGAAGAAGTAGACAGGCACGGTATACAGAATGTAAAGATGTGCGGACTCCATAACTGTCGGTGATGGATTATCAAGGAAGATACCGATAACCTCTTCGCCGAAAGCAAAGACCACAACTGCGGCAAACAAGCTGAAGGCCAGCGTCAGCAGCGAGCAGCGGTGCACCGCATCGCGGATGCGGTCAAAGCGGCGAGCACCGAAATTCTGCGCCGTAAACACAGCCATAGCAATGCCGAAGGAAATCATCGGCTGCAGCGCCAGCTGCTCCACGCGCATTGCCGTAGTAAAGCCGGCAATCTGGTCACTGCCGAATTTATTGCAGACTGACTGCAAAATAATAATGCCCAAGCCCAAAACAGAAAACTGCACTGCCATCGGCAAGCCCATACGCAGATGCGCCCACAGCTCCGGCCAGTCTAAATTGAAATCACTGCGATGAATATGCAACTGCGGAAAGCGCTTGTAAATATAAATTACGCACAGCACTGCGGAAAAAGCCTGGGCAATAACCAAGGCAAAGGCGCTTCCCGGTACACCCCAGCCAAAGCTGATGATGAAAACAAGTGCTAAAATAATATTCACTATCGAAGACACAATAAGAAAGTACAGCGGCGTTTTACTGTCACCAAGTGAACGCATAATACCCGACAAAAGATTATACGCCATCATCGCCAGCAGACCGTCGACAATAATCATTACATAGGCGTAAGCATCCTCCATCAGCTCCGGCGGAATATTCATCATCACCAGCATCGGGTCGATAACCAAATGCATAATACCCATAATAAGAAATACGAAAAATATACTCAATACAACGCAGGTAGCAATGCTGCGGCGCATTCCCTGCATATCCTGCGCACCGTAACGCTGTCCCGTAACAACAGTAAAGCCGTTGCTGAGACCAATCGTCAGCACCATCGTGAGCATAAACAGCGGTGATACCGCGCCAACAGCAGCCAAAGCATTCACGCCAATCGTCCGCCCGACAATAATAATATCGGCAATATTATACAGCTGCTGAAAAACATTTCCTATCAGAAGCGGCACCATAAAGGGAATAATCAGCTTTAATGGTGCGCCTTCAGTCATATTCTGAAGCATAAAAAAAGAACCTCCTTTAGCTGCTCTCTCCCAAGCAGCAGTATCAGTCCGGTATTACAATATATATCACTGACTTATCAGTCAAAATATAGCACAATCAGGAAAGTAAAGATCCACCCGCCTAGCGGGTGGCTTTTATTTTTCGGGCATAGCCCTATCTTCAGCAGCCACACATAAATGTGTCTTTTATTGGCCTGCCAGCCATGCAATTATTACTTGCTACCCATAAATGGGTCTTTAGGATCAAATAACACCAACTGGTCCATTTCTTTATCTCGCTCCAATTGATTTGCTATGTATTCTTTTATTGCAGTAGTATTTTTACCTACTGTATCTACATAGTATCCCTTACACCAAAATTCGCGATTTCGATATGCGAATTTCATATTTCCAAACCGTTGGAACATCATCAGACTACTTTTTCCTTTTAAGTATCCTACGAAATACGAAACGCTCATTTTGGGCGGGATACTTAACAACAGATGTACATGATCTGGACATACTTCTCCCTCTATTATCTCTACTCCTTTCCATCCGCATATTGTTCTTAATATATCCCTTATCGCCAATCTTTTTTCTTCATAAAAAATTTTTCTACGATATTTTGGCGCAAATACTATATGGTACTTACAATTCCACTTGGTATGTGCTAAACTATTTACGATATTATCTTGCTTTTTCGGCATTTTAATGTCCTCCTAATGTGTTTTTTACTTTGACTGGCAGGTCATTAGTATATTAACACATTAGGAGCTTTTTTTCTTTGCTCACCGCTTAAGCTCTTTTTAACCCCGCCACAATGGCGGGGTTTTTGTATACAAAAAAGCAATATGCATTTTTTGCATATTGCAAATTCCGACAAACCTGTAAAAATGTATTCTTTAGATGTCATTATCTCCGTTGGCTACCGTGTAAAATCTCCTCGTGGCGTTCTTTTCCGCAAGTGGGCAACCAATATCCTTAAGCAATATTTAACAGAAGGATTTGCAATTAATGAAAAACGGTTAGCTGTGTTGAATAAAACAGTACAAATACAGTCTAATATTATAGGTGGACTTGTTGGTATTGATGCAGAAGATGTTTTGAAAGTGGTTCATGAGTATTCACGTTCTTTAGAACTGCTTGATGCCTATGATCATCAGTGCGTTGCTATACCTGAAGGTTCTAAATGCTCTTATCTGCTTAAGTATGGCGAATGTATGAAGCTTATAAAAAGTATGGAATTTAGCCAGACATCTGATGTGTTTGGCGTGGAAAAAGAACCTGGCAAATTATCAAAGTGCATTTGGTCAAGATGCATATCCATCACTAGAAGAAAAAGCAGCCAATCTGCTCTACTTCTTAGTAAAGGACCATCCATTTAATGATGGTTGCAAACGTATCGCTGCAGCTCTGTTCTTATATTTCCTAAACCAGAATAACGCACTATATAACGATGGTAAAAAAATTATCAGCGACAGTGCTCTTGTTGCCATCACCCTTATGATTGCAGAATCACGCCCAGAAGAAAAAGAAATTATGATTCAGGTTATTATAAATTTCCTGCATTGGTAAGATATAACGTATTCGTAATGCCAACGAAATACAAAAAGCGCCCGATGTTACCAGCACGCAGCCGCTTTATAATCCCTCAATTCATGGAAAGAACCTGCTCTACGTCTTTCCTGATAACGGCAGCAACCTGCGCGACCAAGGTGTTTCCGTTGAAGATATCTGCGAGCTGTTAGGCCACAATGACGCAGGATTCACCAGACGCACCTACGCGCTGCCTTTAGAAAATACTCATCAAAAAGCTATGGATAAATACGAAAACGCCATCAAAGGACTGCTGCCATAAAAAATAAAGCCTGCTATTTCATTAAGTTGAAAAGCAGGCTTTTTCTAATGCATTCTAAAGTGTTCTAAATAGGCAGTTGGAGCAAATATTGGACAAATATCGGACAAAGCAGTATTTTTCTCATTTTCCTTTCGTCCTTTAAAGCTTCAGCATACAAAAAGAACCGCATTCTCATGCGGTTCCTAAGTTTTAAATTTGGTCGGGGCGGCGAGATTCGAACTCACGGCCTCTTGTACCCGAAACAAGCGCGCTACCAAACTGCGCCACGCCCCGACATTTGTTGTTGCTGTTCATCAGCAACGAATGTAATTATAAAGCATCTTTAAGCTTTTGTCAACACTTTTTTTGAAAAATTTTATCCTTGGGTCACAACGCGGATGCTGGTAACCTCAAAAGCCTCAGCAATAGCCGGTAAAATCTCTCTTTCAATGTTGGTACGGTGCAGTTCGCTTTCAGCAACAATCATGATACGGGTATCAGCATAGTTGATGTTATGCACCTTGCTTACAAGGCGCTTGAAGGTTTCCTCACCGATAATTTCCTTCAGCTTTTGCAGACGTGCAAAAACCTCCGGTTTTTCCTTCTGCATACGTTCTTCCAAGGGAGAGAACGGTACAGTCACAACTCTGGCATCACGGGCCAGGACATAATTCTCCTCGCCTTCGCCTGGTACTACTAAATCGTCACGCATAATTCTTCCTCCATCTCTATATCTAACTAAATGAACCTGCATAACGCAGAATTTATTCCCTTTTATTATATGTCACAAGCACTTTTTCGTCAAGCAGCAGGAAATTCAGCATTAAACGAGAATACTATAAAAAATACTTTTAACGAGGGGTGTTCATATATGTCTATGAAGGAAGATTTTAAGAAATTTGCTATGCGCGGTAATGTTATGGATATGGCTGTCGGCGTTATTATCGGCGGTGCTTTCGGCAAAATCGTCAGCTCGCTGGTAAACGATGTCGTTATGCCTCCATTAGGCATGGCGCTTGGCAAGATGGATTTTTCCAATCCGTTTATCAGCCTCAACGGCAAGGAATATGCTACGCTGGAGGCAGCAAAAAAGGCTGGTGCGCCTGTGCTCGCTTACGGCAGCTTCATTAATTCCGTACTGGATTTTCTGATTCTCGCTTTTGTCATCTTCCTGATGATTCGCCAGATCAACAAGCTTACTCCGGAACCGGCGCCTGCACCGGAACCGCGTCTATGCCCTTACTGCAAATCCGAGATTGCCGATTACGCAACCCGTTGCCCGCATTGCACATCTCATTTGGAATAACAGTTTACACTTTCGGCTGATATTCGGGCTTTTTTCCTGCATATCAGCCATTTTCACTTTTATAAAGTCTTTTTCATTTGCTAAAAACAAGCTTATATTGTATAATGTAGACTATATATATCGCCTAGGCTGTTTTTCACAGCTTAAATTGTAAGGAGGTTATCTGATGTCTGTTTATGACGTGCTTATGGAACGTGGCTTTATTAAGCAAATGTCCCATGAAGACGAGATTAAAGAATTGTTAGAGAAGGAAAAAATCACCTTTTATATCGGTTTTGACCCCACCGCGGACAGCCTGCATGTAGGCCATTTCATCGCCCTGATGATGATGAGCCATATGCAACGCGCAGGCCATCGTCCTATCGTACTTTTGGGCGGCGGCACCGGCATGGTCGGCGACCCGAGCGGCAAGGACGAAATGCGTAAAATGCTCACTCCGGAATTCATCGCTCACAACATTGCCTGCTTCAAAAAGCAAATGAGCCGTTTCATTGATTTCGGTGAAGACAAGGCTATCATTGTAAACAATGCCGATTGGCTGTTAGACCTTAACTATGTTCAGCTGCTGCGCGAGGTTGGCGCGTGCTTCTCCGTCAACAACATGCTGAGAGCTGAGTGCTATAAACAGCGCATGGAGAAAGGTCTGAGCTTCCTCGAATTCAACTACATGATAATGCAGAGCTACGATTTCTATATGCTGTACCAGAAGTATGGCTGTAATATGCAGTTCGGCGGCGACGATCAGTGGGCTAATATGCTGGGCGGTACTGAGCTTATCAGAAAGAAGCTTGCAAAGGACGCTCACGCTATGACCATCACACTGCTCACAAACTCCGAGGGCAAGAAGATGGGCAAGACCGAAAAGGGTGCAGTATGGCTGGATCCCGCAAAGACATCTCCTTATGATTTCTTCCAGTACTGGAGAAATGTCGGTGATGCTGATGTTATCAAGTGCCTGAAACTTCTGACATTCCTGCCTATCGAGCAGATCGAAGAGATGGAGCGCACTATGACAGGTGCTGAGCTCAACAAGGCTAAGGAGATCCTTGCTTATGAGCTGACAAATCTTATCCACGGCAAGGAAGAGGCTGACAAATGCCTTGAAGCTGCAAAGAGCCTGTTCGGCGGTTCGGGAAACACTGCAGATATGCCATGCACCGAGCTTTCGGCTGACGATATGACAGACGGAAAAATAGGCATTCTTGATCTGCTTGTAAAGACAAAGCTTGCTCCTTCGAGAAGCGAAGCAAGACGTCTTGTTCAGCAGGGCGGCGTTGCTGTCAACGATGAAAAAGCATCTGATGCAAATGCAATGGTCGCTGTTGACGGTGAAGTTATCCTCAAAAAGGGCAAAAAGGTTTTCCATAAGGTTATCGTAAAGTAATACTTCGGATATAAAAATGACCGATACTGCGTTTTGCGGTATCGGTCATTTGTTATTTTCTCATGCTTTCGATTCTTTTTATCTGCCTTATGTCATCGCCGACAAATCTCAGAATATCGTACATTCCAAGTATTCTCGAAATAATTCGGTCGTTGTATTTGTTCTGGAGTTCGGCGGACGAAAGGTTTGAATTTATGATAGTCGGAAGTCCTGTGTTTATTCTTGTGTTTATGATGTTGTATATTGTTGAAGCATAGAACGATGTGTCAAACTCAGAGCCGAGATCATCAAGAATAAGAAGGTCGGCATTCAGCAGCAATTGTAATGTATCCTTGTTTTCATCGGCACGTCCGAAATGTTCTGCCTCGATCGTTCGCAGATAATTGAGTATCGAACCGTAAGCAACCATAAAGCCCTGTTCGCTTACGCCTTTTGCGATAGAAAGGGAAAGATGGGTTTTTCCGAGTCCCGTTTTTCCTATCATGAAAATGCTGGGCGATGATGCCGAGAATGTTGATACATATCGCTTGCAGTAGCTGAGGATATCTGCCATTTTTCCATAGCAGTCTATGCCTGAGCCGTCTGTTTTTCCGCGGTAATATTCAAGTGAGAAGCTGTCAAAGCTGCAAAGCTTCAATGCGGAATTGACGTTCAGTTCATCAATTGCATATCTGTTAAGAAGCTCATTGAAGCAGCTGCATCTGCTGCCGTTTACATATCCTTTGTCACTGCATATCGGACAGGTATATTTGACTTTCAGATAATCTTCCGGATAGCCGTGAGCTTTTAGTATATCTGCAATGTTCTGCTGACAGAATAAGTTGTTCTGTTTTATTTTCTCAAGATTCTCCTGAAAATTGCCCTCTTTGCGGAGAATAAGCCTTGCAATATCAAGACTTGTTGAGGAAAGCTGATTGTTAAGTTCCTTTATCTCGGGAATTTTCCTTTCCATGTCTTCGATCCTGCGGGCGTTGTCCGATTCGGCTCTGACACGCCTTGCGTTTATCTCCGTTTCTGCACGTTCAAATGCCGTATTGCTGTAACTCACTTTCTGTCAGCCTCCTTTAACTCAGGTGTGTGATTGAGAGCAAAGGTATCGAACATATCAAGGTCATAGGAATGTTCGCCTTTGTCTTCCTGCTTGGTTGAATTTTTCTGCTTTTCACGCTCTGCACGCTGCATAGAATCGAATTCCTCGACCTCCTTTACGGAACGCAGACCGTTTTCTATCCAGCTCTGGATTATCTTGTTCATGTATGCGAAGGAAAGCTTGCCGATCGCTTCGATATTTTTTTCGTATGCATAGTAGATCATCTCGATCGTTATTCCGCGGGACGACCATTCATCAACAAAATTCTGTTCTTTGGAAATGAGATTTCTGTTAAGACCGAGCTTTGTGGATACCTGCCTTGAAAGAGTATGGCTTTTTACCATTCCGTCAATCTCTGCAGCTGCCGCTTCATGCGTGAACACTCCCTTTTCCTGCCATGAAACAGCTATCGTTTCTATGTATCTGATATTCGTTTTGTTTATGCTCTTGCAATATTCGATGAGCATGAGCAGAACATCGGATGGCAGACCGAGATAGTCATGTATCCATATAAGCGAGCGGTGTTCGGTATGGTTCAGTATTCTTCCCAGGCAATTTTCAACAGATGTAAAAAGAAAGGCTATCTCAGGAGATGATTCTATCCTTTCGGCTATTTCCTTCGGTGTCATCGTTCTTGTCGGGGATACTTTCGGCTTGTCCTCAGCAGGCCTTGGGGCAGGTGTGCTTATATGCCTGGGAGCGGGTTCCGGGAGCTTCTGCGGAACACCGTCAGCAGGCTTTAAGATGCCGACCTGCGCCCAGTAGGAAAGAGCGTCCTCAATGGTTTCGTCGTCTGAGCCAAGAGCGGATTTTATCGTGTCATATGTACACTCTTTACCGTATCTCAGCATCAGGAGCAGTATCTTTACGCCAGCGCCGCTTGCAAGCTTCAGACAATCCGCTGTTTCATTCGGAACGGCAAATACACCGTCAGTTTTTTCCCAGTTTATTTTATATTTGATAGTATTGTTCATTTTTCCTCCACGGTAGGCTTTCTTTATCATTCATTTTTAATTATAGCATAATCGGAATGGAAATGCACTTGTAAATATTGACTAAATCGCAGGGGTGTGATATAATATTTTATACAATATTTTTTATCGGAGAGGTAAAAATGGATAACGAAGAAAAAATTATTGAAGATATATCGGAAGAAACCGCAGAGGCTGAACCTGAGCAGATATCGGCTGAGGAGGAAAGACGGCCTGTCCGTGAGGGCGAAAAAAGCAGCTTCTTTTATACGGTCATATGCATTCTGATATTTGCCGTGCTTTATATAGGATACAAAACCGTAGGATTTTTCTATAACAGCTCATCAATGCACATATTGAAGGAAATGACTGAAAATGAACGTTCTCGGGCTGTTATGCTTATGGATACCGATATACCCGAGACGCTGGATTTTATCGGCGGAACACTTGAATATCAGCAGGGAAAGTACAGAACAAAGCTTGCTTTCGGTCTTGAATCCGCCGATGAAGATGCTGCAATAAATGAGCTTGAGGATATCATCGGATTTGAATACGGTGATATTTCCGAGGAAATACGTATCTCCATGACTGATGCCGAATCATTCAGAGAGGAGAAATATTTCGGAAGAATATATACCGACATAGAAAATCCCGAACATTATGCAGCTCTTTACAAAGACGGTGACTGTTACTGCATTCTGCTTGTGACCGACAAAAACGGAACTGAATTCAGGGGAATATTCAAAAACGGCGAAAAAATATGACGCAAGGGGTAATTAAAATGACTGTTTACTGCACTTCAGACAACAAGATGTACAAGGTGAATGACAACGGCAAAGTGACCGAGCTTATCAGCAAGCGTGCCGAGACATACAGACAGAATGTTTCCGAGATACGCAAAAGGAACGAATGGAAACAGTCGGGAAGCGGTGCCGCATTCACGGGGACGCTTCGCATGCCTGATGAAAATTCCGAATCTGCGGCATATATCTGCGGACTTGCAAATTCACCCGATGGAAGGATAATCTATTCGATAAACTTGGGCGAGGTCGGCGGACTTTATTACAAGGACGAAAACGGGGACGAAAGCCACATAATTGCGGCACAGAATTTTGCTCCGTTTGAAATGAACAATAAGGATAACAGGCTTGCTGTTTCGGTAGAATACGGAGATACTTCAAGGCATATCTCTGTTTATGAACTTCCTTCGGGAAACTGCACCGAGCTTACTGACGGTGATACTGTTGAGGAATGCCCATGTTGGTCGAAGGTCAAAAATGAGCTGTATTTCAGCACGGCTGGTATAGGAAGAAACAAGCAGGGAATAGCCGCTGCGCTGTCGCCGCGTTCGCTTGCGTGTTACAATTTCGATACAAATGAAATGGACGAGATATGCTCTGATGAAAATACAGATTTCTTCTGCCCCAAAACGGACGTTGACGGAAATCTCTACTACATAAAGCGTCCCTATAAAACGGATGACAGCGGAAATTTCTGGCTTGATCTGCTGCTGTTCCCGGTAAGAATAATCAAGGCAATAGGCGGATTTCTGAACGCATTCTCAATATTGTTCGGCGGTGAATCACTCAGTTCTGACGGAAAGGGATTCAATAATCCGCTGAAAGCAAAGCAGAAGGACGAAAAAGAGCTGCTGATTGCGGGAAATATCATCAACGCAGAGAAAACCGAAAAAGAAAACAGCCGTAAGGGTGACAAGAATGCAGGCATAATCCCACATTCATGGCAGCTTGTAAAGCGTTTCCCGTCGGGAGATGAGGAGATCATCAGAAAAGGCGTACTTGATTATGAAGTATGCGATAACGGAAATATCGTGATTTCAGACGGCAAGCATATCATAATGATGTCTCCGAACGGGGAAGAAAAGCTTATCGGCAAATGCAGACTTGCACAGAATGTTATAATATGCAATGAATAAATTTTGCAAAAAAGGTTGAAATCTTTCAGAAAGTATTGTATAATATACATGACATTGTTTTTATTAAAATGAAAAGGAGTTTTATCAATGTACAAGGATCTTATCGATACCATCGGCTACGTTGAATCCGTAGACCCCGAGGTAGGCAGCGCAATGAACAAGGAGCTTGCAAGACAGCGCAGAAATCTTGAGCTTATTGCAAGTGAGAACATTGTATCTCCGGCGGTTATGGCTGCTATGGGCTCTGTTCTTACAAACAAGTATGCAGAGGGCTATCCCGGAAAGAGATATTACGGCGGCTGTCAGGACGTTGATATAGTTGAAACTGTCGCTATCGAAAGAGCTAAGAAGCTTTTCGGAGCAAAGTTTGCTAACGTTCAGCCTCACTCCGGTGCACAGGCAAACACAGCAGTTTATGTTGCGCTTCTTCAGCCGGGCGATACTGTTCTCGGCATGAGCCTTGCTGACGGCGGACACCTTACACACGGTTCTCCCGTAAATATTTCGGGTAAATATTTCAATTTCGTTTCCTACGGTCTTGATGATGAGACTGAGATGATAAACTATGATACCGTTCAGAAGCTGGCTGAAGAGCATAAGCCTAAGCTTATCGTTGCGGGCGCATCTGCATATCCCAGAAAGATCGACTTTGAGAGACTTTCTCAGATAGCTAAGTCCGTCGGCGCATATCTCATGGTAGATATGGCACATATCGCAGGACTTGTTGCGGCAGGAATGCATCAGTCTCCCGTTCCTTATGCTGATATCGTTACAACAACCACTCACAAGACACTGAGAGGACCCAGAGGCGGACTTATCCTCACAAATGATGAGGCACTTGCAAAGAAGATCAATTCCGCAATTTTCCCCGGAACTCAGGGCGGACCTCTTATGCACGTTATCGCAGGAAAGGCTGTATGCTTCGGCGAGGCACTCAAGCCTGAATTCAAGGATTACGGCAGACGCATCGTTGAAAATGCACAGGCTCTTGCAAGCGGACTTCTGAAGAGAGGATTCAACCTCGTTTCCGGCGGCACAGACAATCACCTTATGCTCGTTGATCTCCGTCCTTTCCATATTACAGGCAAGGAGCTTGAAAACCGTCTTGATGAGGTGTACATCACTGTAAACAAGAATGCTATCCATAACGATCCCGAGAAGCCTTTTGTAACAAGCGGTATCAGAATCGGTACTCCTGCGGTTACAACAAGAGGTCTTGGCGTTGAGGAGATGGAGAAGATCGCAGAGTACATCTACCTCTGCGCAACAGATTTCGAGAACAGCGCTGATGCTATCCGTGCAGGTGTTACAGAGATCTGCAAGAAATTCCCTCTTTACGAATAATAGCGTTTTACGGAGGCGGGAGGCGTTTGTCTCCTGCCTTTTTTAGTTGATCGCATAATATGCTCGCCAAGAGAAAAGAAATATTTCATCTATAACAGGTGTTTCGGAGAAAGCAAGAAATTTGAAAATGAAATGCGGAAGATAGCCTTTATGCTTGAACCTAAAAAATATGAACATCCTGCAATGCGTATATAACACCGAAAACAAAAAGCTTTCGGGAAATGGTATCTGCGCTCTTGAAGCGGCGCATTATCGCAAGGTCGAACATCCGGACGCAGTTTATGTTGTTGACATGAAAATATCATTTGCCAAAGCACATGAAAAAGATATCGTTTTTTTCATTCGCAGTATGATCTGCACGGCAGCGAAGTGATTTGCTGATGATGCGAATCACAGGCAGAGCCAAAAATATACAAAGGTAGTGATCCCAAAATGTCAGCACCTCTTGCGGACAGAATACGTCCAACGACACTTGATGAAGTAGTCGGACAGACGCATATCCTCGGAAAAGGAAAATATCTCAGAAGGATAATCGAAGGCGGAAATATCCCCAATATGATATTCTACGGACCTTCGGGTGTCGGAAAGACCACGGTCGCAAGAATAGTTGCGGAATCCGCCGGAAAAAAGCTGCATAAGCTGAACGGAACCTCTGCATCGGTCGCCGACATAAAGGACGTTATCGCCGACACAAACACGTTTGACGGCATAAACGGAGTAATTTTATATCTCGATGAGATACAGTATCTCAACAAAAAACAGCAGCAGTCACTGCTTGAATATATCGAAAACGGACAGATCACGCTTATAGCATCAACTACGGAAAATCCGTATTTTTACGTTTACAATGCCATCATAAGCAGATCGGCTGTGTTTGAATTCAAGCCTGTTTCCGGTGATGAGATAATGCCTGCCGTAAGACGTGCATTTTCCATACTTTCGGATGAAATGAAAACGGAAATAGATGTTTCCGATGATGTCGTAAGCTATATTTCGAGGGGCTGCGGGGGAGATGTCAGAAAGGCGGTAAGCATTGCCGAGCTTTGCGTTATGGCATCGGAAAATAACGGAAAGATCGCCGTTCTGCCCGATACTGCCGCTGCACTCACACAGCGGAGCAATATGCGTTATGACAGAGACGGCGATCAGCATTACGATATTCTTTCCGCACTTCAGAAATCAATAAGAGGTTCCGATGAAAACGCTGCGCTTCATTATGCGGCACGGCTTATTGAAGCGGGTGATATAATCTCACTGTCACGCAGACTTCTTGTTATTGCCGCCGAGGATATAGGTCTTGCATATCCGCAGGCTATACCGATAGTGAAGGCGTGTGTGGACAGTGCTATGCAGCTTGGTCTGCCCGAAGCACGTATACCTCTTGCGGATGCTGTCATACTGCTTGCGACCGCTCCTAAGTCAAATTCGGCATATATTGCGATAAATGCAGCACTCGAAGATGTTAAGCACGGCGATTTCGGCGATATTCCCAGACATCTGCAGAATGTACATCTGGACGGCGAGGACGCAAAGATCAGGGGACAGCATTATCTCTATCCGCATGATTATAAGAACCATTATGTTCCGCAGCAGTATCTTCCCGAAAAGCTCAAGGATCGTGTTTATTATCATTTCGGGGAAAATAAAACGGAAATGGCAGCTGCCGTTTACAGAAACAAAATTCTTTCCGAAGCAAAAAAATAATTATTCAAAAAAACTCTGTATCAATCTGTTGGATTTGGGGGAAGAATA
>USNJ01000042.1 GCA_900556055.1 uncultured Ruminococcus sp. | reverse complement strand
CCTTGCGAGGGCGACCAGCCCTTGCCAAAGCCCAAGGGCTGGACCCCAACGCTTTTTAGCTTCTGGTGCGGGTCTGTGGTTGCTGTTCACCTGAACCTAAAAAGCAAAATGAACCGCACAAAATCTGTGCGGTTCACAAACAAAACACAAAGTAACCTTTGCGCGGACGCTTGACTATATCACTCCACAATAGTAAGGCGACGGCCTGCCGCGCCGTATCGCGGAAAAACAGTGCGGACGCCGCACCCCGCTTAGAGGAGGTTCTTTCTTAGTTCTTCGCCTGATTTGGGCGATAGATATGCAGGCGCAATGTCAAATACCGTCTTTGCACCATAGCTCTTCTCAGCCGCAAGTCTTGCAACCGCCCTCGCATATGCTACAAGCACACTCGATGTGAACTCAGGATTCGATCCCAGCTTCAGCGAATATTCAATAATGTGCTTTGTTTCGCCGTTCTTTCCAGTCTGTCCGCTTCTGATAACAAATCCGCCGTGAGGAATTCCGCTGTGATCTCTGTCCAGCTCCTCCTGCGAAATGAAATGTACAGTGGTATCATAATCTGCAAAATAGTTGGGCATTGTCTTGATCTCATTCTCGATCCTTGCCTTGTCTGCACCCTCCTCTGCAACTACAAAGCACTCTCTTGTGTGCTTCTGACGTGTTGTCAGCTCGGGGTTGCTTCCGCTTCTTACCGCTTCAATAGCCTCGGGAACAGGGATCGTGTACTGCTTGCCGTCCTTTACACCCTCAATTCTTCTGATCGCATCGGAATGTCCCTGCGATACACCCTTGCCCCAGAATGTGTAGTCCTTACCGTCAGGGAGGAAGCAGTTGCCGAAAAGTCTGTTGAGTGAGAACAGTCCCGGATCCCAGCCTACGGAGATCATCGAAACATGGCTGTTCTCCTTTGCCGCCTTGTCAACTGCCGCAAAATGCTCGGGGATCTTTGCGTGTGTGTCAAAGCTGTCGATCGTGTTGAACAGCTTTGCAAGCTGAGGTCCCTGTACAGGCAGATCGGTAGCCGAACCGCCGCAAAGTATCATAACGTCTACATCGCCTGTGTGCTTGTCAGCGTCAGCGAGAGAGTATACCTTTGCCCCCTCTGTTATCGGCTTCAGCGAGGAAGGATCACGTCTTGTGAAAATTCCTGCAAGCTCCATATCGGGATTCTGCATAACTGCAAGCTCTACGCCCTTTCCAAGGTTGCCGTAGCCTGCAATGCCTATTCTGATTTTTGACATAAAATATCATTCCCTTTTCAATATAATTGCCCATGATCTCCCGCCACAGGCGATCCGCCCCTTGTTTCGGCGGCTCACTTATTTATATTATATCACTATACATTTCATTTTGCAAGATGTTTCTCAAAAAATTTCAAAATTTCTTTTTGGGATATAATTTTGTTATATTTTCATGCTTATGATACATCACACGGATATCAAGTTAGCGTTGACAAACTGTCATCTCCGGTGATAAAATTTTCTTATAGAAATGAGGGATACCATGAGTGAGAAACAGATAAAGCCCGTGCTTACAGGCTCGGCGGAAACTATGCTCCAGAGCTTCTACGCAAGGGCAAAATATTCGAGAAAGAAAAATTGCAGATTCTATGACGCAAAGGCGGTCGAGCTTGTCGAAAAGATAGACTACGACTTCTCAAAGGCTGAGAAGGATTCGACCATGAGCGGCGGCGTTATCGCCAGAACAATCGTGTTTGACGAGCTTGTAAAGGATTTCATCGCCAAAAACCCCGACTGCACCGTTGTAAACATCGCCTGCGGACTTGACACGAGATTTTACCGCATGGACAACGGCAGGATAACATGGTACAACATCGACCTGCCCGAAACGATACAGGTGCGTGACGCTATCTACGGCGAGAGCGGCAGGGTATCAACGATAGGCATATCTGCGACCGATCCCGCATGGGCGGAAAAGGTGACGAAAAGAGGGAAAATGCTCTTTATAATCGAGGGACTTTCGATGTATCTCACGCCCGAGGAAAATGCGCAGATGCTGTCGATAATCAGGGACAATTTCGACAATGCGACCGTTCTGCTCGAATGCCTTGCGAAAAAGTGGGTGAACAAGGAGCATACCGAGAAATCTATCCGTGATACGGGTGCGAAATTCATTTTCGGTGCGGACACGTTCGATGACCTCGGCAGTGCGGCAAAGGGCTTCCGCCGTGTCAAGGACGACGATATCGTGCGGGGAATGACTGTTATCATGCCGTACCTGAAGCCGTTCGCAAACCTCAAGCTTGTCCATAAGATGGCGCAGAAGATACTTATTTTTGAAAAGGCGTGACGCTTTCGGCTTCGCAGATGTGCGGAGCCGTTTCTTATATCGGCATTTTTTTCAAAATCTCTTGATTATCACGGGGAAATGTGATAAAATTATAATAATGTATGCCGATGAAGGCAAAATCTTATTGTCGGAGGACTTGATAACATGGAAAAAAAGCCATTTTATATTACCACGCCTATTTATTATCCCTCGGGAAATCCGCATATCGGTCACTGCTATACAACAACTGCCTGTGACTCAATAGCACGTTTCAGACGTATGCAGGGATATGATGTAATGTTCCTGACGGGAACCGATGAGCATGGTCTGAAGATCGAGCAGAAGGCTGCCGAAAAGGGCGTTACACCCAAGCAGTATGTTGACGAGATCGTTGAGATATTCAAAAATCTCTGGAAAACAATGAACATCAGCTACGACCGCTATATCAGAACAACCGATGATTATCATGTCGAGGCTGTTCAGAAGATATTCAAGGATCTTTACGACAAGGGCTACATCTACAAGGGTGAATACACGGGAAAATACTGCACTCCCTGCGAAAGCTTCTGGACGGATTCCCAGCTCGTTGACGGCAAATGCCCCGAGTGCGGACGTGAAGTCACCGAGGCAAAGGAGGAGGCTTACTTCTTCAAGATGTCGCCGTTTGCCGACAGGATCGAGAAGCTCCTGCTTGAAACGGATTATCTCCAGCCAAAGACACGTGCTGTTGAGCTTGTAAACAACTTCATCAAGCCGGGACTTGAGGATCTCTGCGTTTCCAGAACCACATTCAAGTGGGGAATTCCCGTTACATTTGATGAAAAGCACGTTGTTTATGTATGGATAGATGCGCTTTCCAACTATATCACGGCTCTCGGCTATGACAACGGAAAGTACAATGATTTCGATAAATTCTGGCCTGCCGATATCCACATGGTAGCAAAGGATATCATGCGTTTCCACGCTATCATCTGGCCTGCAATGCTGATGGCTCTGGATCTCCCGCTGCCTAAGCATCTCGCAGTTCACGGCTGGATCACATTCAACGGACAGAAGATGTCCAAGTCCCTCGGAAATGTCGTTGATCCGCTGGTTCTCAGCAAGCGTTACGGCGCTGATGCTATCCGTTATCATATCCTGCGTGAGATGGCTCTCGGCTCTGACAGCTCATTCTCCAACGAGATCATGATAAACCGCATCAATTCCGACCTTGCAAACGACCTCGGCAACCTCGTTTCCAGAACAGTTGCAATGGTCATAAAATATTTCGGCGGAACACTGCCCGCTGACAGACAGGCTGACGATATCGACAACGAGCTTATCGCAATGTCCGAGGCTCTGCGTGACAAAGTGGCGGCATTCATGGACGAAACTCAGCTGAACAACGCACTTGCTGAGATATTCAGGGTAATATCCCGTGCAAACAAGTATATCGACGAAACTGCACCTTGGGTCCTCGCAAAGGACGAGGCGAACAAGGCACGTCTTGCGGCGGTTATGTACAACCTGCTTGAAGCTATCAGAATAACATCGACTCTCCTCTCCTGCTTTATGCCGACAACAATGCCCAAGGTATGGGAGCAGGCAGGCATCTCCGAGGATATCGTGACATATGAGAACGCAGGAAAATTCGGCGTTCTGCCCGCTGATGTCACCGTCAAGAAGGGCGATATCATATTCCCGAGAATAGACGTTGACAAGGAGATCGCAGAGCTGAACGAGCTTATCAAGGCATCTCAGCCCAAGGAAGAGCCTGAAAATGCGGGCGTTCTTCCCCTCGCTGACATGATAAGCATTGACGATTTTGCGAAGGTCGAGCTGAGAGCGGCGACAGTCGTATCCTGCGAGAAGGTAAAGAAGGCAAGCAAGCTTCTCTGCTTACAGCTGGACGACGGAATGGGCGGCAGACAGGTAGTTTCGGGCATCGCAAAGTGGTACAAGCCCGAAGATCTGGTCGGAAAGAAGATCATCGTTGTGGCAAACCTGAAGCCTGCGAAGCTCTGCGGAGTTGAGTCCAACGGAATGATCGTAGCGGCTGATGTCGGAGAAGACGCAAGGGTCATCTTCCTTGACAATGATATCCCGAACGGCGCAAAGCTCAGATAAAATGAAAAGCAGCAGCGGATACCGGAGTTTTCCGATATCCGCTGTTTTTTTATTTTTTTATTTTTTTATTTAATGTCTGCTCAACAACTGAAAAAGTGCGTAGAAGCTTTGCTTCGGAGTGCTTTTTCAGTTGTTGGGTGCAAGGATTTTTGGCGATTTAGCCAAAAATCCTTGCACCTTGCCGCCCGTTAGCGGCGGCAAAAGCAGACATTAATCAGGTAGTACGGCACAAATCTTTGATTTGTGCCGCTGAAAATCCTGTATTACAGGATTTTCAGCCAACAACTGCCCGATGGGCAGTTGTTGAGTACGGACTATTTATTGGACTTCATTCGGTAACCCTTTCCCGCATCTGTTTCGATGTATGCTTCACCGCCCGAATATGCGGCCAGCTTCCGCCTTATGTTTGTCATATTGACTCTCAGCAGCTTATGCGGATTTACTATATCATCGTTATCGCCCCAGAGATCGGCTATCAGCGTGTCGTAATCGGTCAGCCTGCCGTTCTGACTGCTTATCAGTTCGAGTATTCTGTATTCGCTGTTCGTCAGCTTCACCGTAATTCCGTTCACGCTGACCGACTTTGTCCTGTAATCTATCCGCAGACCGCCTGCCTCAAAGAACTTTTTGTCCTCGTCTGTGCTTCGGTGAATAACACGTCTGAGCCTTGCCGTAAGCTCCTCCGAGTCAAACGGCTTTGTTATGTAATCGTCCGCCCCGACATCGAATGCAGCGACCTTGTCCGCACAGTCCGAAAGCGATGAAACGACTATCACCGGCACATTGCTCCTGTTCCTCAGTATTTCCAGCAGATCCCGTCCGTTTGCATCCGGCAGGCAGAGGTCGAGCAGGATAGCATCGGGCTTTTCCGCAAGTGCTTCAGCCGCTTCACGGGCATTTGCCGCACATATCACATCATAGTTATTGATCCCGATTATGATATCACGCATCATTTCCCGTGACAGCTTATCGTCCTCTATTATAAGAATTCTTGGAATATGGTTCATTAATTATCACCTAATTGTTAATATCTGCTTTTATTATACCATATTATTTGAATAATTACAATAGATTATTTAACAAAAAATGCAGTATAGAATAAACTATACTGCATAAAAATTCATATTGCGACGGGAAATTTAATATCCTCGGGGTCATACCGATAGTTTTCCAACCTGATGCTGTCGGGCGTAAAATCATAGAAATCCGTTACCGACTTATCTAGCGAAAATTCGGGCGCAGGAAGGCTCTCGTGAGATGCCAGCTCCTTTATGATGCCAACGTGCCTGTCATAGATGTGAGCGTCCGCAATAACGTGGACAAGCTCGCCCGCCTTCAGCCCGCTGACCTGCGCTATCATGTGAACAAGCACCGCATACTGCACGACGTTCCAGTTGTTAGCCGCCAGCATATCCTGCGAACGCTGATTGAGTATCGCATTCAGCCTGTCGCCCGTGACGTTGAACGTCATGCTGTAAGCGCACGGATAGAGCCGCATCTCCGAAAGGTCGTGATGATTGTAGATATTCGTGATTATCCGCCTGCTTGCGGGATTGTGCTTCAGGTCGTACAGCACCCTGTCCACCTGGTCGAAATCTCCCTCGGGATAGTGGTGCTTAACGCCCAGCTGATAGCCGTAAGCCTTGCCGATAGAGCCGCTTTCGTCCGCCCAGCTGTCCCAGATATGCGCATCGAGGTCATGGATATTGTTCGATTTCTTCTGCCATATCCACAAAAGCTCCTTGACGGCGGTTTTGAGGTACGTCCTCCTGACCGTGATTATCGGGAATTCCTTCTGAAGATCGTAGCGGTTGACAAGCCCGAACAGCTTTATCGTGTGTGCGGGCGTGCCGTCGTCCCATTTCGGGCGCACGTCGAGATCGGTATCCCAGGTGCCGTTTTCGAGGATATCCGCAACATTTTTCTTGAATATTTCGTCTGCAATGCTCATTCTTCTTTTTCCTTGCCGAAAATAAATTTGTTTATCATGAATACGGCGGCAAGGATAGAGTTTATCGTAGCCAGCACGATGCCGATGATATTGAGTGCAATGCCTGCGGACGCACTGTAATTTCTGCGCTTGGCCTTCACGCTTGCGACCAGTCCGGGGATAGATGTCGCATAGGTCACGATAGGCAGGATAAATGCAAATATCGTGCCGACGATTCCGAGGACAAGTCCCGAAGTGCAGAGCCTTTTCTTGCGCTTTTTGAGATTTTTCATCCGTTTTTTGTTTATTTCCATGAGATTTTTCTGAATAAGCTTTTCTGTATCAGTCACCGAATTTCACCCCCAGATGTTTTGCAGTGATAACAAGCTGATCGTCAGCGGGGACGAGCTTTGACTTGCCTGCGATGTCCTCTAGCCTGTTTTCTGTGATCTTTCCGCCTGTCATAGCTACTGTGTAGCCGTATTTTTCCTCAGCGATCAGGTCAGCTGCCCTTACGCCGAACTTTGTTGCAAGAATACGGTCATAAGCCGACGGGCTTCCGCCTCTCAGCATATGTCCGGGAACGCATACTCTTGATTCCAGACCTGTCTGAGCCTGTACCTGCGCTGCGATCCTTGAAGTTGCGGTCAGTATGCCTGCCTCGGCACGCTTCTTTGCACGCTCCTTCTTTTTGAGCTTGGCTTCTTCGATATCATATGCGCCCTCCGCAACGGCAACGATGGAGAACATCTTGCCCATCTTGGAACGCTTTTCAACTGCCTCGCACACCTTGTCGATATCGTAGGGGATTTCGGGGATAATGATGATATCCGCACCGCCTGCGATGCCGGAATAAAGCGTCAGCCAGCCTGCCTTGTTGCCCATGATTTCGACCATGAGTATGCGGCTGTGCGATGCAGCGGTGGTGTGGAGCCTGTCGATAACATCGGTAGCTGTGTCAACGGCAGTGTGGAAGCCGAAGGTAACGTCCGTGCCGTAGATATCGTTGTCGATAGTCTTGGGCAGACCGATGATATTAAGTCCCTCGGAAGAGAGAAGATTTGCGGTCTTATGGGTGCCGTTTCCGCCGAGAGTGAGCAGGCAGTCGAGCTTGAGCTTTTTGTAGGTATCCTTCATGCTCTTTACCTTGTCAACATTGTCCTCGCCGATAACGGTCATCATCTTGAAGGGCTGTCTTTTGGAACCGAGGATAGTTCCGCCCTGAGTGAGTATTCCCGAGAAATCAGAAGGCTGCATTACCTTTGAAATGTTGTTGATAAGTCCGTAATAACCGTTCTGGATACCGATGATCTCAACATTTTCAGTACCCATGCGGTCGAAGCACGCTTTAGCAACGCCTCTTATTGTAGCGTTCAGACCGGGGCAGTCGCCACCGCTCGTCAGTATTCCGATTCTTTTTACAGCCATTGTCTTCAATCCTTTCCTTTGCATGGTAACAGGCAGCCACGGTTTACCCGACCGCCCGATGCATTTTACACGACGATCTTTTTCCTTGTCTTGACAAACTTTTCAAATTCTTCGGCGGGCATAGGCTTTCCGAAGAAATATCCCTGTGCATGGTCGCAGCCCGATTCCTTCAGTATCTCCGCCTGACCTATCGTTTCTATGCCCTCGGCGATAGTTTCGATCTTCTTGGATTTTGCGATGCGGATAACAGCGGACACGATCTCACGTGAGATCTCGTCCTCTTCAAGATACATTATAAAGGAGCGGTCGAGCTTCAGCAGCGTGATCGGCAGCACCTGGATATAGCTGAGTGATGAGTAGCCTGTTCCGAAATCGTCCATGGAGAGCTTAACGCCTATCTCACGCAGCTCCTTCATCTGATGGATAGCCTGGTCGATATCCTTCAGGGCAAGACTTTCCGTCAGCTCGACCTCTAGATATTCGGGCTTCAGACCTGTTTTTGCGAGAGCCTTCTGGAGCGATTCCTTGACATCCGTCTGGTAGAAATCAACGGAGGTAAGGTTTATCGAAACTGTGATGGGCGGGAGTCCCATATCCTGCCATGCCTTGTTCTGACGGCAGGCTTCGCCCAGTACAAAATCGGATATTTTCGTGATGAGCAGTGAATTTTCCGCAACGGGGATAAACGCACTCGGCGGGATAAGCGTTCCGTCGGGCTTTTTCCAGCGGATAAGTGCTTCAACGCCGATTATCTCACCGTCTGCGAGATTGATCTTCGGCTGATAGTAAAGCACAAGCTCGTGATTGTCGATAGCGCTGGCAAGCTCATTTTCGATGGTATTGCCTGCGAGTATCTTCTCATGAACGCTGTTGTCGTAGCGGATTATATTTCCTCTTGTTCCGTCGGAAAGCGACAGAGAGAATTCGGAATGTTCGAGGACGGTCGCAAAATCAGAGCCTCCGTCGGACATCTTGCAGTAGCCTGCCGAGCAGGTTATGGTCTGGTTTGAGAAGATGTCGATATTGAGGTTTGCGATCCTGTTCTGTATCTTTCTGATGATTTCAAGGGGGTAGTTGTCGTTTCCGTTGTCCTTGATGAGCAGGGCGAAATTGTCGCCGCCTATTCTTGCGCCGAATCCGCCGCTTGTAAGGTTCGAGAGGATAGCCGCAGCTACCTCGGCGAGCAGCTTGTTTCCGTTGTTGTAGCCGCAGGTATCGTTGATGATATGGAACTTGTCGATGTCAAGGACTATTACCCAGTAGGAGATAGCTCCGCCGGAATCCTTTGCGCACTCGAATGCTTCCTGACCTATCATCATGAACTTGTTTCGGTTGTAGATCTGCGTTACCTCGTCGATATACGCCATTCTTTCGATAAGCGAATCCTTTTCCTTATCCTTGGTGATATCCATGACAGCACCGCCGACGCTTGTAAGGCGGCTGTCCATAGAATTCGGCATTATCTTATAGCGGAACATATACCAATGATATGTATCATCGGAGGATTTAAGGCGGATCTCACTGCTGTGGATCTTGTTGATATCGCCGCTGTCGGCAAGGGCTTCCCCGCCGTCGGCAAAGCTTTCGAAAAGCACCATATCCTTAGGGTGGACACGGCTTCTCAGGACGTTGCTCTTTACATACTCATTTTCAAGCCCGAGCATAACGAGCAGCTGATCTGACAGATAGAAAAGATCCTTGTCCGGCTCCTTGAGGATAAGACCGATCTCGGAAAGCTCCATTGAAAGGGCATACTTATTCTCGGTTTCGGCAAGGCTTCTCGAATACTGGAGGAGATCGTCCTTCAGCTTCATTGTTTCGGTGAGGTCGCTTCCGATGGACATCATCAGGTACTTTATTTTTGAGCCTGACTTTGAGATGTTCATGAGTGATGTGTTCCAGATTGTGGTGATGACGGAACCGCCCCTGCAGGTGACGTTGAATTCCTCGTCACGGCTGTTGATGATCGCCTGGAAATTCTCCTTGTTGAATGCGTCCTCGGGGAGAAGATTGCGGCGTTTTTTCTCATCTGCGATAAGATCCTCGGCGGTGTAGCCTGTTATTCTTGTAAGCTCGTTGTTTACGAAGATATCCTCGAAATCCGTGTCCCACACGATGACCATGGCATTGATGTTGTCAGCCATTTTCTCGATATTCGCACGGTGCTTTACGGCAGTTTCCCTGCCGAGATAAAGCTCGATGCCTGCTGCCAGACCGGCCGACAGCGCAACAAAGCAGACATATCCCACAAGAGCTGCCTTGCTCATTTCGGGGAATATCAGCACGAACGCTATCATTGCCGCAGTGAGCAGTGCATAACAGACCGCAGTGATGATTATTTTCAGGTTTTTCATAAAATAAGCCGCCTCGTTTCAGATTTTCGTATATATATGCAGCGGATAAAGCCGATAAAAGGTGTCGCGTTTTGTAGGAAATATCAAAAAATCACTACTATACAGATATAATTATATAACAATTTTTCATATATGTCAAGGTCATGCCGCAAATGGCGAAAAAAATTCAATCGCACGTCACAATTTTGCGAAGGCAGGGGGATATGCAGAGGGTATATCGGCATGAATGTAACAATTATTATCATTTGTGCTTTGTTTTTTCACATAAATATCACATTTAAATGATAAAATAAGACTATAGGTTACCTCTAAAAACCATAGTGCCTTAGATGCGCAGTCAGATTTTTCGTCAGATTGTATAGAAATTTCGCAGGCATACTATCGTATGTCAAGAAATTTATGTGCAAGATGACGGAAAATCTGCAAGCAGATGAGGTGCTAAGGCTTTAGCCGGTGGTTTTTAGAGGTGGCCTATATACACCGTATGATGAAAGGGGCTGCTTTTATGGCAAAAATACTGATCGTTGACGATGAAGAGATGATAAGGAACGTTGTCCGCGAATATGCGGAATTTGAGGGATATGAAACAGATGAGGCGGAGGACGGTATGCAGGCAGTCGAAAAGTGCCGCAAAAACGACTACGACCTTATCGTTATGGATATTATGATGCCGAAGCTGGACGGTTATTCAGCGTGCAAGGAAATACGCAAGACAAAGCAGATACCCGTTATAATGCTGTCTGCAAGGGGCGAGGAGTACGACAAGCTTTTCGGCTTTGAGCTTGGCATCGACGACTATGTTGTAAAGCCGTTTTCGCCGAAGGAGCTGACTGCGAGGATAAGAGCCGTACTGAACCGTTCCGCAGGCAAAAAGGAGCAGAAAACGGACGTTATGAAGTTCGAGGGACTGGAAATAAATATCCCCGGACGCGAGGTAATCGTGGACGGCACGCCCGCAAGCCTTACGCCTAAGGAATACGACCTGCTTTTCTATCTCGTCAAGAATAAGGGACTTGCGCTTTCGAGAGATAAGCTGCTTGAAGAAGTCTGGGGCTACGACTTCTACGGCGACGACAGAACCGTTGACACGCACATAAAAATGCTGAGAAATTCGCTTGGGGTCTACCGCAAATTCATCGTGACTCTGAGGGGCATGGGTTACAAGTTCGACGCTTCTGCGCAGGATAACGGATAATGAACAAATGCAGAAAAACACATTTCAGACAGAGCCTTCTCTATACTGTCTGGATATACTTCATGCTGTTTATAACGGCGATACTCATTCTCCTCTGGCTGACATTCGTTGTATCACTCGAATCAAACTATCAGATAATGAAAACGGCGGATATCACGACTGTTGCGAATCATATAATCACGCATCACAATGATGCGGATTTCACCGATCAGCTGGACAGGCTGGCGTATGACAACAGCATGTGCATACGCATAACCGATATGCGCGGCGTGACTGAATATTCCTATGACGTGATGGCGGGAAACTGCCTTATCCACGATGATTACGGCATGAACCTTTTCTATTACCGAAGCAAGGTCCTCGAAAGCGATGACGGGTTCATCTATTATCAGGCGACTAATCCGAAATTCAACAACAAGACCCTGCTTTTCGTCATGCTGATGAAGGAAAACGGCGAACCCAAGGGATTTATCTACCTCAATACCTCGCTCGAACCTATCGAATCGACCGCTATCATCATAAAGCAGCAGATATTCAGGATAACGATAATCCTCTTTGTCCTCGGACTGATAATATCGTTTTTCCTTGCAAAGCTGATAGCCGCACCTATCATAAAGATAACGCAGTCCGCCGAACATCTCGGAAAGGGCGAATATGACGTAAAATTTGACGGCTACGGCTATGAGGAAACGGAAATGCTCGCCTCGACGCTGAACTATGCCGCAGGCGAGATACTGAAGGTCGATTCGCTGAAGCGTGACCTTATCGCAAACATTTCGCATGACCTGAGAACGCCGCTGACGATGATAAAGGCATATGCCGAGATGATACGTGACCTTTCGGGCGACAATCCCGTGAAGAGGGCGCAGCATGTCAACGTCATAATCGAGGAAAGCGACCGTCTGGCGGCACTGGTAAATGATATTCTCGACCTGTCGAAGCTGGAAAACAGCAACAATCTTGATAAGCGCAGGTTTGACATCTCCGAAAAGCTGGCGGATGTTCTTACGAGATATACCGTGCTTTCCGAGCAGAAGGGCTACAAATTCTATCTTTCGATAGATGAGCCGCATTATATCGAAGCGGATGTCATAAAGATAGAGCAGGTGCTTTACAACCTCATAAACAACGCCGTCAATTACACGGGCGAGAGCAAAACTATTTATATCACTCAGCTGAAAAGGGATAAGAATGTCCGCATCGAGATAACCGATACGGGCGACGGCATTGACGAGGAGCTTCTCCCGCTGATATTCGACCGATATTACCGTGCGGAGAAGCATAAGCGTGAGGTAGTCGGCACGGGACTGGGACTTTCCATCGTAAAGCAGATACTGAAGCAGCACAATTTCCCGTTCGGAGTGCAGTCAACAAAGGGCGTGGGAAGCACATTCTGGTTTGAAGCGCCCATCTCGGACGATACAAAGAGAATGAGTGAAAGGGCTCAGAAGGCGCTGTCATCGAGGATAAGCACAGCCGAAGCGAGCGACACGGGCGAAGATAAAGACGGATAAACAGGGGATAAAGGCTTATGGAGATACTGATAGGAGCGATAGTTATCGCAGTTCTGCTTTTCTGCATGGGAGTGGGCGCAGGAACGATATTCATGCTGATATACATTGCGCTGATGATAGTGTCCGGCGGGATACTGATGATGTTTCTCAGCTGTCTTGTCACGCTTATCGGGTCGCATAAGGAAAAGGGTGTTTATACGAGAACGGATAAGCATCCGAAGCATAAATTCAGCTGTGCATATTACAGTGTCTGCGGGAAAGAGCGGGCGAATATATTTCCGTGTGAGAAGCTTGCGGGCGGTATGTACAGAGCGGATAAAGAGGTCATGGTGAGGCTGTCGAGGGACGGCGGGACTGTGATAGACGGGAATGCGTTTATCTGCATAATAGCGGGGAGTGTATTTTTTGCGGCATTTCTGGCAGCAGCGATAGTATTTTTCCCATTTGCGTGATAAGCGAACAGCGCACTATGCTTTTTATATTCAGGTGAACAGCAACCACAGACCCGCACCAGAAACTAAAAAGCGTTGGGGTCCAGCCCTTGGGCTTTGGCAAGGGCTGGTCGCCCTCGCAAGGGCGAAACTCCGCAAG
>USNJ01000041.1 GCA_900556055.1 uncultured Ruminococcus sp. | reverse complement strand
CGGGGGGAAAGAAAAAACCCTTAGCAAAGCGGGGACTTTCCCCCCGCCCCCGTCACGGTTCTCTCTCTGCACTCTCTTTCCCTTCACCCTCACCCCTCTTTTCCCCGCTTTACATCTTGGTTTAGGGATATGATTTGCGGTTTGGAGGGAAGTTTGATTACTTTTGTGGCTCTTAACGTTCCATTTTGTTTGGGGCGGAGGTTTGGTTCGTCGCTCTTGTTTGCGGGAATTTGGGCTTTTGGGGTGTTGTACTTGTTTGTTAGAATTTGTGAGTTTAGTTCATTATTTCACCGATATATATTTATACACAATATATATTTGAACGTTATATTTGTAAAGTAAAAAACACAATAAAATAATATATGCCTTGGCTTGACATGCTGCACTATGCACTGTATACTATATATGTGTGAAAAAGCGGCAGACAGCATTATATCGCCGTGAGGGACACTGTGCGGCGGCGGCTTGCTGTCTGACGGCAGGACTTTGTGACAGATATGGCAAAAGCGGCGGCTTTTTGCTTTTTCCGATATCCCGAAATAGTAAAATTATCCGAAAAAGGAATATGAAATATGTCAGAAACTACAAAAAAAGTACGTCTTGACCGCTATCTTTCCGAGCAGACCTGCCGGTCGAGAAACGAAGTTAAGGAGTTTATCAAAAGGCGTGTTGTAACCGTGAACGGCGTGACGGCGAAGCTTTTTGACATGAAGATAACTCCCGGAACGGACGCAGTTTCGGTCGATGGGAAGCCGATAGAGTACCGCAGGCACGTCTATATCATGCTGAACAAGCCTGCGGGCGTTGTCTGTGCCGTCAGGGACGCTCTCTCGGAAACGGTCATTGAGCTTATCCCCGAAAACCTGCGCAGAAAGGGGCTTTTCCCCGCAGGCAGGCTCGACAAGGACACTGAGGGCTTCGTTTTCATCACCGATGACGGCGCTCTTGCGCACCGCATGCTATCCCCGAAAAATCATGTGGAAAAGCTCTATTATGCCGAGCTTTCCGCCCCTCTGGACGAGTCCGCCATCGGACTTTTTGCCTCGGGAATGACCATTGACGGGGGCGAAAAATGCCTCCCCGCAAAGCTGGAATTCCCCGTTCCCGATGACAGATCCAAGGTTCATATCACACTGCATGAGGGCAAGTTCCATCAGGTGAAAAGAATGGTACACGCCGCAGGGAGCGAGGTCGTTTACCTCAGACGCATACGCATAGGAAATGTTCATTTGGATGAAAATCTCCCTATCGGAGAGGCTAGGGAAATGTTGCACAAAGAAGTCGAAAATATTATAGCAGATTAACGGCAAATCGCCGAGCGGACGATTTTTGCGCTGTTTTTTTCGTCAATCTCAATAAATAAGTTTTTAGAAGTTTGGATAATAAGCAACTTGAAAAAAAGTTAAAATGTTGTTATGATTATAACAGAGCCGAAATTGTATCCTGACTGCGGTCAGCCGTCCGGGACCGGTACGGATCGATGCAGCGGCATTTTAATTCTTTAGGGAGGTCCTCAAAACATGGCAAGTTTGTCACTCAGATCAATTTATAAGAAGTATCCCGGCGGCGTAGTAGCCGTTTCAGACGTAAACCTCGAAATCAAGGATAAGGAATTCATCATTCTTGTCGGTCCTTCCGGATGCGGTAAGTCTACTACCCTCCGTATGATCGCAGGTCTTGAAGAAATCTCCGAAGGTGAGCTGTACATCGGCGACCGCCTTGTAAACGACGTTGCTCCTAAGGACAGAGATATCGCAATGGTTTTCCAGAACTACGCTCTGTATCCTCACATGACAGTATTCGAGAACATGGCATTCGGTCTTAAGCTCCGTAAGGTTCCTAAGGACGAGATCGCCCGTAAGGTTGAGGAAGCTGCAAGGATCCTCGACATCTCCCACCTCCTCGACAGAAAGCCGAAGGCTCTCTCCGGCGGTCAGAGACAGCGTGTTGCTCTCGGCCGTGCTATCGTTCGTGAGCCTCAGGTATTCCTCCTCGACGAGCCTCTTTCCAACCTGGATGCTAAGCTGAGAGCACAGATGAGAACTGAGATCTCCAAGCTCCACCAGAAGCTCGGTACAACATTCATCTACGTAACTCATGACCAGACAGAGGCTATGACAATGGGTGACCGTATCGTTGTTATGAAGGACGGTTTCGTTCAGCAGGTTGACTCTCCTCAGAACCTCTATGCTTCCCCTGTCAACCAGTTCGTTGCAGGATTCATGGGTTCACCTCAGATGAACTTCATTGACGCTGTTCTCAGAAAGATCGACGGCAGATACAACATCGAATTCGGTTCCGAAGATACCAAGACCTCCAGAGGCAAGAAGTACTATGTTGAGCTTCCTGACGCTAAGGTTGACGATCTCGCACTTTCCGAGCTTGTTGATAAGGAGATCATCATGGGTATCCGTCCTGAGAATATCCACGATGAGGAAATGTTCCTTTCCGCTGCTAAGACAGGCATCATCGAGTGTAATGTTGAGATCACCGAAATGATGGGTGCTGAGACATATCTGTACCTCAACTGCGAGGGTATTCCTCTGACTGCAAGAGTTGATCCCAGATCTACTGCAAGACCTCAGGATACTATCAAGGTTGCTATCGATCCTAACAAGGTTCACATCTTCGACAAGGAAACTGAGAAGACTGTTATCAACTGATTTACTGATAGTTGATTTTACAAAGAATTATACAAAGAGTCGTCCGGGACGTTCGTTTCGGGCGGCTCTTTTGCTTTTTTGACGTTTTTTACAGCAATTGTACCAAAGTCGGCTAGGTGATTTTGTAATAATTTCTGTCAATCATTATGATTTTGATACTTGAAATTGAACGGATTTTGTTGTATAATAGGTATATTAATATAGGTGCGTTGTCTGAATTTATAAATGAATAATTCAGTACGCGTCCTGTTAATGATTTGTGAAGAGGAGAAGAAGAAAAATGGCATTGTTTCAGAATACACCGTTTAAGCTTATGGAACAGGGACTCGATGCTGTCTGGTATAAGCAGAAGGTCATCAGCCATAACATCTCAAACGACGATACTCCTAACTATAAAGCAAAAAATGTTGACTTCAGCCTTGTGCTTGCCGAGGAGCAGTGCAAATGCAAATATCATTCGGCTGAACAGAAAAAGGATACATCACCCGTTTCCCTCAAGGTCACAACTTCCACAGACAGGGACACGAACTTTACCCTGAACGAAAATAACGTGAACGTCGAGACCGAGGCTATGAAGCTCGCCGACGCTCAGTATCAGTACAGTGCTATCATCGACCATATGAACAACGAGTTCGATATGATAAGCGCCGCTCTCCAGAAGTAAGGGGGAATATAAATGTCATTTCTGAATTCACTTGATATAGGCGGCTCGGCACTATCCGCCCAGCGTCTGCGAATGGATATAATCTCGCAGAATATAGCCAATGCGGATACATATACGACCGCCGAAAGCGAGGCTTACCGCCGCCAGATGGTCGAATTTTCCGAGAAAAAGACCTTCGCCGACACGCTTTTCGCCGAGAGATCGACAAGGGCGCAGAGACTGAAAAAGTACCGTCTTGCAGGCGTAAGAGTCGCAAATGTCGTTGAGGACGAAACCCCGCTTGTCCCCGTCTATGACCCCGATAATCCCGAGGCGGACGAGGAGGGCTACATCTATATGTCCAATGTCGATAAGACAAAGGAAAGCATTGATATGCTCGCAGCACAGCGTTCCTATGAAGCGAATGCATCGGCTGTCGCAGCTGTAAAGGCTATGCTCAACAAGGCTATGGAGCTTGGAAAGTGAGAAAGGATTAAGCTATGTTTATTGTACCTTTGAATTCATCTATAACTCCCCTTAATACGCCCTCCCAGGTGACGGGAAATGACGTTTCGGCGGCTGCTGCCGATGCATCCCAGCCCTCCTTCAAGGACGTTTTCAAGGAGGCTTACGAAAATGTTCAGGAGACCCAGCAGACCGTCCGCGAGGACAGCGTGAAGCTCGTTATGGGCGAGATCGACGACCTGCATACCATCAACCTTAATGCGAAAAAGGCTCAGATGGCTGTGCAGACCTTTGTTGCGCTCAAAAACACCGCTATCGACGCTTATAAGGAGCTTATGAACATCAGCATGTAACTGCATTATAATCGGTCGGCAGCTGACAGGCGGCGATCGGGCTGATCGTCGGTTATCAATTGCCGATCATAAATCGTTGAGGAAGGAAAAAACGCATGGATAACCCTTTTAATAAGGTTCTGACCTCTTTTACTCAGTTCTGGAACGCCCAGGAGAAAAAGAGAAAGATCATAATTATTTCCGCTGCTGCGCTTATCGTTATCGCTGCTGTCGTCATAACCGTAATTCTTAACCAGAAGAAGGAGGTCGTGCTTTTCGACGGACTCGATACCTCGGAAGCGTCGCAGATCGCAACTATAATCCAGGAGCAGGGCTATGATGTCACTGTAAAATCGGGCGGAAAGATCATCGTCCCCGACGGAACTCAGGACGAGCTGACCATGAAGCTCGCTGAGCAGGGATACCCGAAAAATTCCCTCGATTATACTACCTGGATAAATAACGTGGATATGTTCTCTACGGATTACGAAAAGCGTGAGTATGCGAGAATTCAGGCGCAGGAACGTCTTGCCGCTACAATCGAAACGATAAACGGCGTCAAGAAGGCGGTCGTGAATATATCTATCCCCGAGCAGAAAAATACCGTTATCCAGTCAAATCAGCTGCCGACAACGGTCGCTATCGCTATCCATCTCGAAAAAGATGTAAAGCTTACCAATGACCAGAAAGCAGGCATTTACAGCCTCGTTCTCAATTCCCTCGGCGGAACGGGTCTTACAGAGGAAAATATCACCCTGACCGACGGTAACGGCGTTCTGCTGATCGTCGGCGAGGAAGATGTCGATGTGGTTGCCGAGGAAACAAGAAAGTTCAAATTCAAATCCGATATGGAGGAATCCATCAGGCAGAAAATACTGACAATGCTCAGAGGCGCTTACGGCGAGGACGGCGTTGAGGTAGCTGTCAATATGGTCCTCGATTCCGATAAGCAGGTACAGGAAAACACCGAGTATAAAGCCGACGGTCAGACACCCGCAGGCTATAACGCAGGCGTTCTCCAGCACCGTGACAACAGCTATGCGGTAGGCTCGACCGACGCTGCTGCGGGACTTGTCGGCGTTGAACCCAATGCGGACGATAACTATCCCACAGGCACGGACGATATCGAGGACGGAATATGGCGTGAGGGCGACGGCTCCGAAACATATCTCGTAAGTACATATAAAACACAGCTCGAAAAACAGGGCTACTCTATCTCAAATCTTTCGATAGCCGTAGTCGTTTATACAGATTATCTTTCGGACGCTCAGAGAACGCAGATCGCCGAGAACTGCGCAATGGCGGGCGGCATAAACTCCGACCTCGTTTCGGTTATAAATCTGCCCAAGGTGCCCGATGAGATACCCGGAATCTCCGATGCTATACTCTTCGGTCTGAATGCCGAGCAGCTCGTTGTAGGCGGCGCTGCAATAGTCGTTCTTCTCATCATTATCCTGCTTATCGTGTTCCTCGCTACGAGAAATGCGGCAAGAAAGAAAAGGCGGCTCGAAAAGGCGCTCCTCGAAGCTCAGCAGGCAGGCGCAGGAAGCATCGTGGACGAGGTGTTCAATGCTCAGGATACCGAGGGACTCAATGTTGCAAGCCTTTCCGACCCCGAAGCGGAGTCCAAGGAGGTCATCATCAGAAGAGAGATCTGCGAGTTTGCACAGCATAGTCCTCAGATCGTTGCTCAGCTGCTGAGAAACTGGATCAGAGAGGAAGAGGAACAGGAAGCGGGCGCAAAGAAGAAAAGAACCGCTGCTGCATCGTCCGAAAGGAGTGTGCCTGAAAATGAGTGATATTTCCGAGCTTAACGCTTTGCAGCGCTGCGCTACCGTCATCACGGCGATAGGTGCGGAAAATGCTGCGAATGTCTATAAATATTTAAGCGATGACGAGGTGGAGAGGCTTACTTTTGAAGTTTCTACCCTCCCCTATACCGATGTTTCAACAGTAAACGAGGTCCTCAATGAATTCTATGAGCTTTGCCTGACTCAGAAGGTCATTACGGAGGGCGGCGTGGATTACGCAAGAAACGTTCTCGTCAAGGCATTCGGCGAGGAACGTGCGCAGAACCTTATGTCCAAGGTCTCCCGCTCGCTCCAGGCGAAGGCATTCGAGTTCGTCAGAAAGTCGGACTACAAGAACCTGCTGGCTATCGTACAGAACGAGTACCCGCAGACCATCGCACTTATCCTCTCATATGTCAATTCCGATCAGGCGGCAAAGGTGCTGAGCGAGCTGCCTAAGGAAAAGCGTGCGGAGGTCGTTGAACGTATCGCCAAGATGGATTCGGCTTCGCCTGAGACCGTCAAGGCTGTCGAGAGCATACTCGAAAAGAAGTTTGCGGATGTCGTTTCTATGGATCTCACAGAGGTCGGCGGCGTAAACTACATCGCAGATGTCCTCAATCATGTGGACAGAGGAACAGAAAAGTTCATCTTCGACGAGCTGCAGGTCAAGAACCCCGACCTCGTTACCGAGATCAGACAGAAGATGTTCGTTTTCGAGGATATCCTTACCCTCGATTCCATGTCTATACAGCGTTTTATCAGAGATGTCGAGGTCAAGGACCTTTCCGTTGCGATCAAGGGATCTTCCCCCGAAGTCGCAGCCGCTCTCTATGCAAATATGCCGAAGAGAATGCAGGAAACTATCCAGCAGGAGATCGAATATCTGCATAACGTCCGTATGCGTGATGTCGAGGAGGCTCAGCAGAGGATAGTTGCCGTTATCCGTCACCTCGAGGAGGAAGGCGAGCTTGTTATCGGCAAGGGCGGAAAGGACGAGATAATTGCTTAAGGTTGTCAAGCCCTCACAGGCTGTTTTCGACTATAACAATAAGGTCGCTATCGACAATACCGTTGTGATGCCCGAACCTCCCGAGGACAGTGATGAGTTCCTTTCGTTCCGTGAAAAAAAGGAGCGTGAGGAGGAGGAAAGGCAGCGGAAGCTCCGTGAGCAGGTCGAAACGGAGAGCCGCATACAGCGTGAGATAGAGGCAGGCGTAGAGCGTCAGATGAACGAACGCCATATGGTAATAAACGGCGAGCGTGACAGGATACTCGAAGAGGCGCACAATCAGGCTGAAACGATAATCGCCGAAGCCAAGACCGCCGCTATGCATTATCTCAGACAGGCGGAAAACGATAATGCGATCGCCGCCGAAAAAGCCAGAAAAGCAGGCTATACCGACGGCTTTGCATCGGGAAAAAAGGAGAGCCTCGCAAAATGTGAGACCTACCTGAAAGCCGCAGCAGGCTTCCTCGATGAAATAAATTCACGAAAAGAAGCGTATTATATATCAAACCGCGAGGAAATGAAGGAAACCGTCCTCGAGCTGGTGAAAAAGATCACCTTGCAGGAGATAAAAACGGACCCGAAGATAATCGAGGGAATTATCGCCCAGGCGGCGAAGAACTTCCGCAACTCCGATTATGTCAAGATATCCCTCGCAAACGGCGAAGTCGCCCAAAAGCTCCGCACCGACGCAAATTTCGTAAAGGAGCTTATCCCCTTTATCCCCGATATAGAGATAGAGGTGCTGAACGAGGCGGAGGAGAATACCGTTATCCTCGACAACGGCTCGGAGATCATAGATGCGTCCGTTCCGACACAGCTTGATTTTCTCCGTGAGATAGTGAAAAATACCAACTCTCAGGATCGGTGATATAATGGATTTTGCGGCTGTCAGAAACGCCGTCAGAAACGCTGAGCTGTACAGATATATGGGCAAGATCGAAAAGATAGTCGGCATGACTATTGAGTCGAGCGGCCCTGTCTGCAACATAGGCGACGTGTGCAGAATATTCAAAAAAGGCTCGGACGAACACATCTTCGCCGAGGTCGTGGGATTCAACAGCGGCAGAGTAATGCTCATGCCCTATACGGATTCCGACGGCATAGGTCCCGGCTGTATCGTCGATAATACGGGCGATAAGCTCACTGTCAAGGTCGGCGAAAAGCTGATCGGCAGGATAATAAACGCCATCGGTCAGCCGATAGACGGCAAGGGTCCCATCGAAACGACCGACAGCTACTCCATCGCAGGCGAACCCGTAAACCCGCTGACAAGACCCAGGATCGAGGATATAATCCCCTTCGGCGTAAAGGCGATAGACGGCCTGCTGACGATCGGCAGAGGTCAGAGAATGGGAATTTTCGCAGGCTCAGGTGTCGGAAAATCAACACTTCTCGGCATGATCGCAAAGGAAGTCCAGGCGGATATCAACGTCATCGCACTCGTCGGAGAGCGTGGACGTGAGGTGCTTGAATTCATCGAAAGGGATCTCGGGGAAAAGGGAATGTCACGTTCCGTCCTCGTCGTCGCAACGTCCGACCAGCCCGCTATGATGCGTAACCGATGCCCTATGACGGCGACGGCTATTGCGGAATATTTCAAGGACAGGGGCAAAAACGTCCTCCTGATGATGGACAGCCTCACCCGTTACGCTATGGCGCAGCGTGAGATAGGCCTTGCAGTCGGTGAAGCGCCGATCGCAAGAGGATATACACCGTCCATCTATACGGCGATGCCTAAGCTCCTCGAGCGTGCGGGAAACTTCGAAAACGGCTCTATCACGGGGATCTATACCGTCCTTGTTGAGGGCGATGATACCAACGAGCCTATCTCCGATACCGTCCGCGGCATCATCGACGGACATATAATCCTCTCGAGAAAGGTAGCCGCAAGGAACCATTACCCCGCTATCGAGATACTCGAAAGCGTGTCCCGTCTGATGAGCGAGATCACAGATAAATCCCAGCAGCAGACAGCCTCAAAGCTCAGAAATCTGCTGTCGGTCTATAACTCAAATTACGACCTTATCTCGATCGGTGCATATAAAAAAGGCTCAAACCCCGCACTGGACGAGGCTATCAAGAAGATCGACAAGATCAACGCATTCCTGTGTCAGGCAACGGACGAGGCATTCTCCTACGAGGATACAGTCCGCATGATGGAGGAAGCGGTGTCATGATTCAACAGCCTTTGCATAAAACTGTTGAAAACTTTTTCGGGAGATGATTTTTACGAAGCGTTTTCAGTTTACGCTCGACAGACTCAAGGGCTATAAGGAGCAGATCCTCTCAAAAGAGAAAAGCTCGCTCGCTGAGCTGAGAGCAGAGCAGGCACGCTATGCCGCACAGCAGGCAGAGGTGCAGGCGGAACTTGACAGGGCAAACGAAAACTTCATCACAAAGTCGGGAAACGGCATGACGATAACGGAAATGACAATGTTCAAGGAGTATCTGAAATCCCTTTCCGAACAGATCAGGGAGCTTGAAAACAAAATAAGGCTCCAGGACGAAAAGATAAAATTCCAGACAAAGGTCGTCGTTGAAGCCAATAAGGACGTTTCATCGCTCGATAAGCTTGAGGAAAAGCAGCGTGAGGAATATAACTTCAAAGCCGCCAAAGCCGAGGAGCAGTTTATCGAGGAGTATGTCGCAAACAGCGTATATTACAAAACGGCAATGCTATAACATTTTATACAAGGAGTAATTTTTATGTCATTTGATATCACAACCATCAAAAACAATGCAAAGGCAAGCTATAAGGCAAATACATGGACAAATGTGCTTGTCCCGATAATCGCATCAGCGGTGGTTTCCGTGCTTGCGGCTATCCCGGTCGTAGGCTGGGCGGCTGAGCTGGTGGCAGTTCCGCTGATGCTCATCGGCATGGCAGGCTGGTACACAAAGTCGCTTTACAGCCCCAAGCCCTCGGCAGGCGAGATATTCGCCCCCGCATCGAAAAACTTCGGAAGCTGCTTCGTCGCAGGCTTCCTGAAAACACTGTTCATCAGTCTGTGGAGCTGCCTTTTCGTTATCCCCGGCATCATAAAGACCTATGAGTATTTCGCAGTTGACTATATAATGGCTGAAAACCCCGATACCCCCTATCAGGAGGCTTTCAGAATGAGCAAGGAAATGACAAACGGCCATAAGATGGACATCTTCCTTCTTCAGCTGAGCTTCATAGGCTGGTTCATTCTCTCGGGATTTACATTCGGCATTCTCGCACTTGTCTATGTTGTCCCCTACTTCAACGCTGCAATGGCTCTCACCTATGAGCAGCTGAAAAACGGCGGAAACACAGGCAATCAGAATTTCAGCAGCTCGAACCTCGGCGGCATGGGCTTCTGATCTATCCCTTTTTGGATATTTCCCTTTACTGACCTCTGAACACAGCTTCGCAGCCGCAGCTCCCGTCAAATGCGGAAAAAAGCTCCCCACGGCGATAGAATGCGGCGCAGGCTGAGTGTTATACTGAAAGTTATCATTTATCAGATATATACGATACGTAAAAGGAGGTGAAAGAAAATGGACAGTACAATGCTCAGTGCAGTATTTGCACAGGCAGCCGCATCGGCACAGACTGCCTTCCCATCATCGTCAGACAGCGTAAAGACCGATGTTTCATTCAGCGAGATACTTACGGGCGCTTCCGCAAAGGTCACAAACAACCCGTTCACAGACATCTCAGCCGATAAAACAGACGGAAAATCCGCACTTTTCGATGCATTGAAGGAAGCAGGCGCAGCAGACCTCAGCACAGCTCTTCAGGCAGCCCTGAAAAACGTCCTCAAAGGCATAACGAACGATGAGTTCACCGAAAAGGACGCACAGGACCTCGTGAATTCCCTGCTGAACGGCTCGGAAGATGCGAATGCGGAGGATCTCCCCGAAAAATGGGCGGGACTTTCCCTGGAGGACAGCAAAAAGCTCCTGAAGATCATCGACCTTCTGAACTATGCCGCCGCCGATAAGAACAAGTCAGGCGAAAATATGCAGGAAACCGTCATTGATATGCTTTTCGGAGATAAGAAGAAGGGCGAAAAGGCGGCGGAAAGCGGTCTTATCATGCCCGACAGTTCCTATATGTGGCAGATCATGGCAGTAAGGCTCTCGCAGCAGACATCACCCGAAACACCGGCGGAGAATTTCACGGCAGTTACAGAAATGCCCGCAGTTCAGGCGATGGATATGCAGATGCCCGATACCGCTCAGACCGCAGATGCACAGATCATTCCCGAAAATACGGCGGAAATACTCAAAAACGCTGTAAATTCAATGCCCTCGGACGACCTCGCAGAACGTCTTGATACATTCGCAGAGGCACTTAATGCCGAGATCACCGTGAAAAACGGCGGAAATGCGGAAGCATCGGAAGATATCTTCACAGAGATGCAGACAGCGTCGCTCAGGAAGGATAAGACGGCATCGGCAGAGGGCGAGCTTGCGGCTATCACGGCAGATGTTCCCCATGTTGTCAATACGGGAGATGTCGTGCAGGTCAATGCGCAGGACGTAAAGTTCTCCGACATAGCCGCACAGATCGAAAGAGTCCTGAAAACCGAGGAGATATTCGCAAAGGCGGCAGAAAAAACGCCGACAGAGCTGACTATCAGGCTGGATCCCGAAAACCTCGGCAGTATCGAAGTAAAGATAACCTCGGGAAACGGCGGACTCACAGTCGCATTCGCAGCCGAAAGCGCTCAGACGGGCAGGCTCCTTTCGGAAAATGTCAGAGAGCTTGCGGCAGCAGTCAACCGTGCAGGCGGCGATATCAATGAGGTATATGTCGTTTCGGGCAATGATAGCACCGACGGCGCACAGCTCAGCATGGCATTCTCGTTCGCAAACAGCTTCGGCGGCGGACAGAAGGACAGCGGAGCAAATCAGACAGGCAGACAAATAACACCTGCCGAAAACACCGAAAATTCCGTCAGCGAAACGGAAAACATCACTCTACGGGAGGGAAAGCTATGGCAGACGGCGTAAGCACAGCGGGACTGAACCTGAACTACGGCGTTTACGATAAGTATTCAGGCAAGTATATAAACAGCTCCGACGAAAAATCCAGTACGCTGGGACAGAATGATTTTATGAAGCTCATCATTGCGCAGATGCAGAATCAGGACTTCAACAACTCGACCGATACTTCCGAGTTCATCAATCAGATGGCTCAGATGGCAACTATCGAGTCCATGAACACCATGACCGCAAATGCCAAGGTCACATATGCCGCTTCATTCACAGGAAAATACGTTACCTGCACAACGGGCGACGGCGGATATGCAACAGGTCTTGTAGACTGCGTTGCCATCAACGGCGATAAATGCACCCTCGTTATCGGCGGCAAGGAATATGACGCTGCAAACGTGTGCGAGATAATCACCAAGGAAACATATGACAAGCTTATGGCAGCCGATAAGGACAAGACAAATACCGGGGAAAAGACTGGTGAAACAGCTGATGCTGCTGAAAATACATACAGCACGACCGAAACACAGTCTGTTTCCGCAGCAGGCTATACCGAGGCAAGCGTTCAGTCTAAGATAGACAGTCTTATCGAGGAATACGAAAAGACAACTGCCGAGCTTTATAACGAGCTTCAGAAGTCTATCGAGGAGATAAGAGCCGAGGCTGATATCGACGACGGCGAGGCAATGTCCGTTGAAAAGAAGAATTATGCGGGCAGGACCGATTTCGATGTTGAGCTGAAAAACGTCAGGGCAGGCACTTCCGAGTCCATGAATGTCAATGTTGCAAACGCTCTGGCAAGCAAGGATACTCCCCTTGTTTCAGGCTCATCTTCATCGTCAAAGGATTCAAAGGATATCCCGATAACCTCAGGTTCGACCCTTTACGGAAATGCCGTGAACACAAGCGGAAGCACAAGCAATTACGAACTCTGCGCCGCAAGAGCAGCTCAGACAGGCACAAAAATGAGTGATCTCCAGTACATTTTCAACACTTCTATCGAAAGTAAGATAGATACCTCAAAGGTGCTGGGCGTTACAAAGAGCGGCAAGGTATTCACCGATATCGGATATTCAGGCAGAGGCAGGCTCGGCGAGGTAGTCACATGGGCTGACGGAACTCAGCGAGTTGAGGTAATCTCCCCTTACGGCTATTCGACATACTTCACAACATCTGGCAATTACACTCTCGATACTATCTGCGACTTTGACTGCGCACCCGGCGAATATGCAGGCAAATTCAACGGAAACGAGCTTTCCATCAGATATTTCGCAAGAGAATACACAGCTGCCGAAAAGAACGCAATGAACGGCTTCATGTCCTATCTTAAGAGTCAGGGCATCGTAAGATAACACGATCGGAGATGGATAATAAATGTTGATCAGCGAATATATGCGGCTGAGAAACGGCATATCCGTTACCACGGGAAATGCGTCCCCGAATGCGCCCGCTTCGGTCAATGCAGAGGGAAATACCTTCGCAGATGAGCTGAAAAAGGCACAGTCACTTGCAAATTCCTCCGTCGAATTCTCAAAGCACGCCATCGAAAGGCTGGACAGCAGAGATATCGACATCACGGAAGGAAATATGCTGGACAGACTGAACCGTGCGGTCGAGCTTGCGGAACAGAAAGGCTCGAACGACGCTCTCGTTATCGTGGATACGGCGG